>JBFMAS010000246.1:0-11438 GCA_040755575.1 Thermodesulfobacteriota bacterium | reverse complement strand
ACCGCCTGCTCCGCCGCGGCGCGTGCATACGCGCCGCGGCGGTCAGGCGAGAAATAGAGATGGCGGAAGGTCACGCGGGGCGGATCGCGGAAGCGGCTCGCGTTGCCCCGGAGGAAGGCCTCGAGCTGCGCCGGTGTGGGCTCGCTCAGGTCGGACAGATCCTCGGCCAGGAACTCCATCTTCTGCACCATGCGGCGCTTGACGATGGTGTCGTTTCGATCGAGCCCGAGAGCGACCGCCTCGCGAAACAGGATCTCGTCGCGCACCCAGCGCTCGACGAGACTCTGCATCTCCTCCGGGCTCGGCGGCGGACGCCCCTGCGCCAGCCACGCGACGGACATCTGCTGGAGATCCTCCGGCGTGATGACGATGCGGCGGTCGGCCCGTGCGTCGCCGCCGACGGGATGGAGCAGCCGGTGGAGGAGGAACAGCGCCGCACCCGCGAGCAAGAAGAGGACCAGCGGCTCGCGCAGCCAGGCGCGCCGGTCGCCGCGCCGCCTCGCAGGTCGCTCGGCTTCCGCATACCCGCTCGCTGCGAGCTCGCGTACCGTCGCTGCATCACGCATGGCGCCTACCTAGAGCCCCAGCGCGAAGTCGATCTCGGTGCCGAGCTGCTTCGGCGTCGGGATGATCTCGTAGTTCGCGAAGCCGAACTCGTTGCTGCGCGCGCCGTAGTACTTGTCGCCGAGCTTGTAGACCGCCATCTCGAACGGCGCGTTGCCCACGGTGGTGACGATTCGGCCGTTCTTGATCGCGTACGGCGTCTGCTCGCCCTGGTAGGCGCCGCGCACCAGGTCGCCGACGTCGCTCGGCAGCGGGATCTTGCCGTCCACGTTGGTGATCGCCTGAAGTCCGTTCGCGTCCCACGTGCAGGCGAACTTGCCGCCGGTGACCTGGTTCTGGACCCACGCCGTCTTGCCGACGATCAGGGCCTTCAGCGCCGCGTCGTCGAGCGCGACGGCGCCCTTCTTCTCGAGCTCGGCGACGGTCTGCGTGACCTTGGCCGCCTTCCGCGCCTTGGGGGTCGGCGTGTACCAGATGGGCGACGACCAGGCGCGCTCCTGTACCGTCGCCGGCACGACGTCGGGCGGCGCGATTCCCAGCTCCTTCGCCTGGATGGTCGTCCAGCGCGGCGTCGGGATCTCGAGGACGCGCGCGTAGTAGAAGGCGTCGACGCTCGGATCGAACTCGGGGTCGGTCCAGGTCGTCTTCAGCTCCACCGCGCCGATGTCGTTGGTGTAGGTCGCGTTGGCAACGTCGACCGTGCTGCCGATCGGCGGTATGGCACCGTCGCGATCGGGCTCGCGCTCCCCCGCCCAGGCGACGTCGAAGATCTTCTCGAAGCTTTGCCCGCTGCGCGCCCACCCTTTGACGATCTGGATGCGGTCGAGGTTGCCCGACGTCGGGTCCTTCATCGCCCAGACGACGAACGACGGCGCCTTGCCGGCCGCCGGGGGCAGGTCGCTGCCCATCGGCACGCCCTTTACGTAGCCGGTCGTGACCCAATCGGCCTGCTGCGTCGTGTCGGCGGCGAACTCCCAGCCGCCGAAGAAGCGCACCGGGATGCGCGGACCGCTGGTCGCGAACGTCTCCTTGCGATGCATCGCCTCGAACAGCGAGGCGCGGGTGTTCTCCTCCGCCCACACGCCGGTCAAGCCGGCCGGGTTCTCGAGGCGGACGTCGAGGCCGGCGAAGACGTGACCCGACATGCGCTCCTTGATGTCCCCGTCATTGACGCCGTGTGCGCCGAAGAAGTTGTCTTGACGGTACGGCACGGCGGTGTCGTGCGAGTCCGAGCCGCCGACGACGCCGGTCCTGTAGGGATTGAAGCCGCGCGTCTCCTGGAGCGCGATGCCGTCCTTGAGCGCCTGGCGAACGAAGCTGCCGGGGACCGTCGGGATGCGGCCGGCGGGGTTGCCGAGCAGGTAGTTGAACAGCTCGTAGTCGGCGAACTCGTCGTTCGGTGACAGCAGCGGGTGCGTTTCCGATTGTCCCTTGATCTGCTTGATCTCGGTCAGGCGCTCGTTGCGGTCGCGCGACGCGGCCCACGCGGCGTCGATGGGGCGACCCTTCTCGTCGACGTCGATCGGGAACATGTGGCCGTCGGACAGGTTCGCGTTGTGCGAGATGGCGAGCAGCTCGTTGCCCGCCTTGCGCTGCCCGTCCATCCAGCTCCACAGGTCCGTCGGGTTGGTCGACTCGAGCGAGCTGAACGGCATCTCCGGAACCTTCGCACAGTCCTTGAAGAAGATGTTCCGGTGCATGTTGCGGTTGTCCGGAGTGGACGTCCATTCGTACGAGCAGAACGCCGTGAACTTGCCCGGCTCGTTCGCCTGGTCGGCGATCTGGTTGTTCTCCTTCCACACCGTGCCCGCGACCTCGGGGCTGACGAGCTCCTCGATCGGCTTGCCCTCGATCATCGAGCCCCCGAGGAAGAGGTAGATGCGCTGGATGTCCTCCGGACTTCGGACGATCAGCTTCTGCGCAATGGGCAGCTTGCTGATCGCCGAGCCGGGCTCGTTCGCGAGCCGGATGGTGCCGACGTACTCCGAGTGGTCGGTGACGCCCATCCAGTCGAGCGGCGTCGTGATCTTCACGTCGTAGCCCATCGGGTGCTTGATGGGCTCGCCCTTGGCGTACCTGTAGGCCTCCGCCGGACCGGTGAGGTGGTTGCCGAAGATGTAGGCGTCGAACGACCACGAGGTGTGAACGTGCGTCTCGCCGAAGTAGGCGTTGCGCTGCGGCGCCGGCTGCCCAGCCGCGGGAGCTGCCACCAAGAGGATCGAGCTCAGCACCGAAAGCAGCATCGTCGTGGGAAGGAGTCGACCTCGCATCGCAGGATCCCCTTTCGTCGTTCCGACTTTTCGTACGCAGCCGGGCCCCGCGGGCTCGCGGCTACTGGTTCATCGAGATCGCGACGGCGTCGCCGCCCAGGCTGAGCATCAGCCCGGTACGCTTCGCCTTCAGGTGCAGGATCACGTCGGACTCGTTCTGCAGCCAGAGATCGCCGCCGCTGAAGGTACCCAGCGCGAAGCCGTAGCGCGCCTGCGCGTACGCGCCCGGGAACTCGCCGAGGTCGCCGAGCTGGTAGACCTCACCTTCGGCCTCGATCGTCGAGACGCCGATGCCGCCGATGCCGAGCCCGCCGACGGAGAAGGGATACTCGCGGCCCTTGTAGTAGAGGACGCCGCTGCCCGTGCTTCCGCTGCCGATGTACGCGGCCTGCACCTGCTGCATCGTCACGTAGGCGTCGGGCGTCTGGCCGGCCACGGCGTCGGGACCGACCTTCACGCTCCCCATGCATCCTGTGGCGAGGAAGCTCGCCGCCGCGGCGAGAACCGTGCGCGGCAATGCACGTCTCGAGTTCGTCATCGGAATCTCCTCGTCTCGCGCCGGGCGCGGTGTCCCGCCCGACTTCGCGCCGAGTCAACGACGGCTTCGCCGCGGTGTCTTGCCAGATCGCGCCAGCATTCGCGTGTCGCCTTCACGCCAGCAGACGCGTCAACGCAGCCCCCACCTCCTCGACGCTTTCCCGGAGCTCGGCATCGAGCGCCCGCCACAGCGCGGCCGAACGCTCACGCTGCTCGGCAAGAAGCGCGCGCTGCTTCTCCAGCTGCTGGTTGAGACTCCGCAGCCGCTCGGCAAGCTCGCGTTTCCGCTGCACCAGCGCTCGTCCGCGATATCCCGCGGTGAGACGGCGACACGCTGCAGCGACCTTCATCTCCGCGTGCAGTGCGTCGGCCGCGTGCTGGTAGCGGCGTCGGGCCGCCAGCACGCTGCGCTCGACGCGGGGGCCCGAGCGCGAGAGCGTGGTCGCGAGCCTTGCTTCGAGCTCGGCGCTCGCATCGGCGAGGCGCTTCTGCTCCTGCGGCGACCGAGGCCTCGCTCCGCCGCGGGAAGAAAGCACTGCGGCGAGGGCCCCGATCGCGGCGCGAACGTCGGCCTTGACGCCGGGCGCGAGCGTCAGGAGCGAATCCACCGCGACCTGCAGGTCGGCCAGCGTCGCGCGAACGACCTGCCTCCGGTGCTCGACGAGCTGCCCGATCTTCGCCTGCGGCAGCTCGAGCAGCGCTTCGAACGTCGACGCATAGCTGCAGAGCGTCGCAAGCCGCGCTTCGGTGGCACCGGGCACGTACGGGGTTCGTTCCGCCACGCGATCTCGCCGCGAGTTCCCGGCAACGAGAATACGCCGGGGACGCCTCCCGTCTTGCCATCCGGTGCCACGCGAGCAGCGCCGACCTCCGCCGTCTCGCCCTACGGGGTCGCCGCCCCGGTCGCGCCCGCACCGCCCGCCGCCTCGACGACCGTGCCGCCCCACGCGCGCACCAGCTCCTGGTATCCGGGCGATGAGCGCAGCAGCGAGCGCCCCGCGCCGATCAGGAGGTCGACCTCCTCGTCGTCGAGCGAGAAGTTGGTGCCGATCTGGTTCAGCGCGTGACGCTGGGACTCGTCGCGAACCGCATCGAAGCTGACCTCGACGAACTCGAACTCGACCGGCTCGGCCTGCGAGGAGAGCTGCGCGGCCCAGCCTCGGAACGCCGTGCTCACGAGCTCGATGGTCTCGAAGTTGTAGTGCCCGATCTGGTCCGACGTCACCGCGTCGATGAGCTCGCCGAGCGTCGGCGAAGCCGCTTCCTCGGTGAAGGTCGGGTCGTGGTGGCTCTCGGCGTTGACCAGGATGAACAGGATCGACCGCGGCTTCGGGTGGCCGACGTACTCGAACGTCTGCCGGGTGTCGGCCTGCAGCGACACGAGCTGGAAGGCGGCCCGCAGGCCGACGTTGTCCGCGATGCCGCCGTCCACCAGGTGGATGTACTTGCGCTTCTCGAAGTCGCCGTAGGAGAGCAGGTCGCGCGCCTCGGTACGGCGACGCGGGTCTTCCGATTCGGCCGCCTCGACGAGCCACGGCGGCGCCGGATAGCCGCACGCGGGCGTGAAGTTGCGCAGCGTGATCGGCGACAGCAGCACCGGAACCGCCGACGATGCGGCGACGGCGCGCGACACCGGGTACTCCTGCAGGTCCGCGCAGAGGTAGTCGAAGTACAGCTGCGTGAAGCCGAAGCGGCTGCCCGTCGCGAGGTCGGTCGCGTTGATGGTGACGAAGGGCGCACCGGGCCTGAGCATGCCGCGGAAGGTCGCGCCGTCGAACAGCTCGGCGTCGTAGTAGTCGGCCGCGAGGTCGCTGCGCCCGTAGGTCGGCGACGCGAGACGGATCCAGTTGGGCGGCCAGAGCAGCAGCCGCGTGATCAACGCTCCCTCGACGTCCTCGCGCAGGAACCGCGGCTCGAACTCCGTGAAGATCCGGTCCCCGAAGAGCCCGTAGTACGCCGCCGTGAAGCTGCCGCCCGACACCGAGGAGATCACGTCGACCTCGTCGAGGAGTCGGCGCCGGCTCCCTTCGACCGCGATCTCCGTCGCCGCGAGCTCCTGCAAGACGCCGTACGCGAACGACGCGGCGCGCGTCCCGCCGCCCGAGAAGGCGAGGAAGACGAACAGCTCGTCCGAGCGCCCGTCGGGGATCTGCGCCACCCATGGCTGGTTCACGGCGGGGGTCCACCGTGCGAGCGGCTCGTCCTTGATCCCGTACGTGCAGCCGGCGAGCAGCGCGAGCGCGGCCGGTAGGATGCGCAACCCTCGTCGCGTTCGTGCGAGCACGGCGCAGGCCTCAGAACTCGAAGGCGAGCCCGACCGCCGGACCGCGCAGGTCGAGCGCGATGTCGATGCGGTCGCTCGATCCGGACTCGTAGTCGAAGTCGAGCGCCTTGTAGACCGCGACCACCGACGTTCGCGCTCCCCACGGCTGCCACGGCAGCCGGTACTGGAAGCCGCCGATCAGGTTCCAGGCGAGCTGCGATCCGGCGCCGAAGCCGCCGATGTCGCCGCGGAACACGAGATCGAGCTCGCCGACGAGCGGCACGGCGAAGCGGCCGCCGACGAAGGGATCGACCCAGGTGCTGGTCGCCTTCGCGTCGCGAACGAAGCGCCCGCCCGCGCCGCGCAGCGAGATCGACTGGTAGAAGTACATGAAGCGCCCGCCGGTCAGGAGGTCGGCGGTGACCGGCCGGCCTTCTCCGCCGCGTGGCCAGTCGAGCACGCGAAGGGCCGGCCCGAACTCGACGAAGGTGAAGCTCAGCGTCAGGTCCGCGGTGCCGGACAGCATCTGCCGCGGCCCGAGCGTGACGTCGCTCGCCGGCCGCGCGGTGCCGCCGAACGCGTCGACGAAGAACGAGAAGCCGTCGTAGCGGGCCTCGAAGTGGCCGCCCGCGGCGAACAGATCACCGTCGCCGAGCAGATCGAAGACGTCCCCGAAGTCGACGTCGACGTCGGCCGTGATGCCGCGAGTCGACACCGAGCCCTCCACCTCGGGCAGCCACAGGAACGGCACCACCTGGAACGACCAGGGGCTCGCTTCTCCGGACGAGATCCCGGGGCCACCTTCCTGCGCGCACGCGCCGGGCGCTCGGACGAGCATCGCGAGCGCGCACGCGACGGCACCTGCGACGACGCTCCGCGGCAGCGAAAGCCGGCTCATGCGGCGGCTGTACCGTCGCCTGCGCCGGCGTTCTTGCCCGTGCGCGCCACGCGGCTCGTGTAGCCGAAGCCGACACCGAGCGCGCCCGCGGGCTCGTCGAAGTCGTAGGCGCCCGCGATGTCGAAGCTTTTGGCCGCGAGCGAAGCCCACCCGATCGACGCAACGATACCGGCCGCCGACGCGCTCCGCGCGCAGGCGCCCGCCGTCAGCGACGCGCATCGGCGGACGGTGCCGGGACGGCGGGTGCATCCCAGGCCGTCGCCTCGGCGACGCCGAGCGGCGGACGTTCGACGAACGGCTGCTGGCGCACCGGGCAGTCGGGCACGTCGCACATCGCGCAGTAAGCGCGCATGCAGGGATCGACGTGGAAGACGATCTCGCCGTCGATCGCCGGCGTCGCGAGGACGCGCCGCTCGAGCTCGCCGACCTGCCCGTGCGCGTGCTCGACGCTCCAGTACTCCGGCACGATGACGTGCGCGTCGGCATGGGTCTCGCGTCCCGAGCGGATCGCGCGCAGGCGGTGGATGCGGATGATGCCCGGGAAGCGCGCCTCCTCGAGCGCCCGCACGAGGCGAGACAGGAGCTCCGGCTCCTCCTCGTCGAGCAGGCCGCCCGCCGCCTCGCGCACCAGCCGGTAGCCCGTCAGGCAGAGGTTCGAGCCGACGAGCAGCGCCGCGAGCGGGTCGAACCACGCCTTGCTCGTCAGGTGGACGAGCGCCAGCCCGACGATCACGCCGATGCTCGTCTGGAAGTCCGACAGCACGTGCTTGCCGTCGGCGACCAGCGCGATCGAGCGGTGCTTGCGGCCGACGCGCAGCAGGTACCAGCCGAGCAGCGCGTTCACGAGGCCCGCCCCCGTCGTGAGCACGAGCCCGTACTCGAGGTCCTTGAGCTCCGGACCACGCACCAGGTCGCGGATCGCATAGGCGACGATCAGCACCGCGGCGAAGGCGATCAGCCCGCCCTCGAAGACCGCGCTGAAGTACTCCATCTTGCCGTGACCGTAGGGGTGGTTGCGGTCCGCGGGGCGGCTCGCGAAGCGCAGCCCCGCGGCGGCGAAGATCGCAGCCACGACGTTGATGATGGACTCGAGCGCGTCCGACAGGATCGCCGCCGAGCCCGTCGCGAGGTAGGCGACGTACTTGACGACGAGGAGCGCGCAGCTCACGACCAGCGAGAGAAGCGCGGCGCGCAGCCGGACGCGGACGGCGTCCGCCGCCTGCGCGGCGAGCGCGACCTCAGGCGCGGCAGCCGGAGGCTCGACGACGTCGCGCCGCCGCTCAGATACGGACGGGGATGCCACGGCCACGCAGGTACTCCTTGCAGTGCCGGATCGAGTGCTCCTCGTAGTGGAAGATCGACGCCGCCAGCACCGCGCTGGCGTGCCCCTCGGCGAGCGCGTCGTAGAGGTGCTCGAGCGTGCCCGCGCCGCCCGACGCGATCACCGGCACCTCGACGGCGTCGGCGACCGCGCGCGTGAGCCCGAGATCGTAGCCGTCCCGCGTGCCGTCGCGGTCCATGCTCGTGAGCAGGATCTCGCCCGCGCCGTGGCCCGTCATGCGCCGTGCCCACTCGACGGCGTCGAGGCCCGTCGGACGCCGCCCGCCGTGCGTGAACACCTCCCAGCGCCCGGGCGCGACCTGCTTCGCGTCGATCGCCACCACGATGCACTGCGCGCCGAAGCGCTCCGCCGCCCGCGCCACCAGCTCCGGCTCGTTCACGGCTGCGGTGTTGATCGACACCTTGTCCGCTCCGGCCCGCAGCAGCGTGCGCACGTCCTCGATCGAGCGCACGCCGCCGCCGACGGTGAGCGGCATGAAGCAGCACTCCGCGGTCGCGCGCACCACGTCGAGCAGGATGCCGCGCTCCTCGTGCGACGCCGTGATGTCGAGGAAGCAGAGCTCGTCGGCGCCCTCGCCGTCGTAGCGCGTCGCGGCCTCGACCGGATCACCCGCGTCGCGCAGGCCGACGAAGCCGACGCCCTTCACGACGCGGCCGCCCTTGACGTCGAGACACGGGACGATGCGGCGCGCGAGCATCGCTACGCAGCCTCCCCGCGCGCCGCCGCGAGCGCGTCGGCGAGCCGGACGTGCCCCTCGTAGAGCGCGCGCCCGACGATGACGCCGCGCAGGTTCGCGCCGGCGTCGAACGCGGCGCGCGCGGCGCGCACGTCCTCGAGCCGCGCGACGCCGCCCGAGACGACCACCGGCACGGAGCACCCGCGCGCGAGCTCGAGCGTCGCCTCGAGGTTCGCGCCGCGCCCCGTGCCGTCCCGCCGGATGTCGGTGAACACGACGGCCGCGGCCCCGGCACGCTCCGCGCGGCGCGCGATCGCGAGCGCGTCGGCGTCGCTGTCGGCGAGCCAGCCGTCGACCGCCACCTTGCCGTCACGCTGGTCGATGCCGACCGCGATGCGGCCGGGAAAGCGCGCGCACGCGGCGTCGAGCACCTGCGGGTTCGCGGCGGCCGCCGTGCCGAGGATCGCCCACTGGGCGCCCGCGTCGAGGACGCTCGCAATCGCATCGAGGTCGCGCAGCCCGCCGCCCACCTGCACCGGGATGTCGAGCGCCGCGCAGATCGCCGCGATCACCGAGCCGTGCGCGCGCACGCCGCGCGCCGCGCCGTCGAGGTCGACCACGTGCAGGCGCTCGGCGCCCTCGTCCCGCCAGCGGCGCGCCATCGCCACCGGGTCGTCGCCGTACTGCGTCTCGGCCGCGAAGTCGCCCTGCAGCAGGCGCACGCAGCGACCGCCGCGCAGGTCGATCGCCGGGATGACGTCGAACCGCCTCACGCCGGGAACGTGCGCGCGCCAGCGTCACGTCTCCGGTTCCGCTGTCCAGCGGAACCGGGACCGGCGACGCGCACGGGACGCGCGGCGGCGCGCACGAAGTTGCCGAGCAGCGTGAGCCCCGCCTGCTGGCTCTTCTCCGGGTGGAACTGCGTCGCGAACAGGTTGTCGCGCGCGACGGCCGCCGTGAACTCCTCGCTGCCGTACGTCGACGTGGCGGCGACGTGCGAGGGATCGGCCGGCTCCGCGTAGTACGAGTGCACGAAGTAGACGTAGGTGCCGTCCGGAATGCCGGCCAGGGCCGGCACGTCCTTGCCGAGCGACAGCGAGTTCCAGCCCATGTGCGGGATCTTCACGTCGCGCGAGCGGAAGCGCACCACCTTGCCCGGCAGGACGCCGAGCCCGCGCACCGGTCCGAACTCCGAGCTCTCCTCGAACAGGATCTGCATGCCGACGCAGATGCCGAGGAACGGCCTGTCCGACGCGGCGGCGCGCAGCACGGCGTCGGTGAGCCCCGAGTCGCCGAGGCTTCTCATGCAGGCGCCGAACGCGCCGACGCCCGGCAGCACGACGGCGTCCGCGCGCTCGATCTCGGCCTCGCGAACGGTGACCCGGACGTCGGCCGTGAGACCCGCGTCCGCGGCGGCGCGCTCGAGGCCCTTCGCCGCGCTGCGCAGGTTGCCGACGCCGTAGTCGACGATCGCGATCACAGCACGCCCTTGGTCGACGGCACGCCCGAGATGCGGGGGTCGATCGACGTCGCAGCGTCCATCGCGCGCGCGAGCGCCTTGAACGCGGCCTCGATCATGTGGTGCGGGTTGCGCCCGCGGATGCAGTCGACGTGCACGTTGAGCTTGAGCTCGTTGACGAACGCGAGCAGGAAGTCGTGCACCAGGCTGGTGTCGAAGCTGCCGACGCGCTCGCGCCCGGGCTCGAGCTCGTAGACCAGGTAGGGCCGACCGCTGAGGTCGACCACGACCGACACCAGCGCCTCGTCGAGCGGGACGGTCGCCTGCCCGAAGCGGCGGATTCCGTGCTTGTCACCGAGCGCCTGGCGGAACGCCTGGCCGAGCGTCAGGCCGACGTCCTCGACGGTGTGATGCTGGTCGATCTCGAGGTCGCCGGTCGCCTGGACGGCGAGGTCGAACGCACCGTGGCGCGCGAACAGGTCCAGCATGTGGTCGAGGAACGGCACCCCGGTCGTGATCTCGCCGCGGCCCGTACCGTCGAGGTCGAGCGTCACGCGGACGCTGGTCTCCTTGGTGGTGCGCTCGATCTCGGCGCGGCGCGGCTGCCCGAGCTTGCGCGCCGCCACCTTGGGCCCCGCCTGCCCCGCCCGCCGCAGTGTCGTTCTGGCCATGCGGTCCTATTGACATACCGCCCCGGACGGCGCGAGGCGGCGCCGCGGCAGCCTGCTTCCAGCGACGTGGACGCTCAGCCGGCGGACGATCCCCGCGAGCGGCCGAGGCGCCGCGCCACCGCCGCGCCGTGCGCGGTCAGGCCCTCCATCTCCGCCAGGCGCAGCACGGGGTCGGCGAGGCGCTGCAGCGCACGCGCCGGGGCGTGGATCACGCTCGTGCGCTTGACGAAGTCGTACACCCCGAGCGGCGACGAGAAGCGCGCCGTGCCGCCCGTCGGCAGGACGTGGTTCGGGCCCGCGAGGTAGTCGCCGAAGGCCTCGGGCGTGGTCTCACCGATGAAGATGGCGCCTGCGTGATCGATGCGCTCGACGAAGCGCTCGGCGTCCTCGATCGCGAGCTCGAGGTGCTCGGGCGCGATCTCGTTGGCGAGGTCGATCGCCTCGTCGAGCGTGCGGGTCACGATGATCGCGCCGTTCGCCGCGAGCGAGCGGCGGGCGAGCGAGGCGCGCGGCAGGGTGGCGAGCTGCTCGTCGAGCGCGCGCTCGATGCGCCCCGCGAGGCGCGCGCTCGGCGTCACGACGAGCGCCGTCGCGTCGGCGTCGTGCTCGGCCTGGGCGAGCATGTCGGCCGCGACGAGCTCCGCGTCGGCGCTCCTGTCGGCGACCACCAGCACCTCGCTCGGGCCCGCGATCATGTCGATCGCGACCGTTCCGGCGACGAGGCGCTTCGCGGTCGCGACGTACACGTTCCCCGGCCC
>JBFMAS010000245.1:0-2226 GCA_040755575.1 Thermodesulfobacteriota bacterium | reverse complement strand
CTCGACGAGCTCGCCGCGCAGCTCGGCCATCTTCCGGCCCTCGTCGAGGCCGAACACGGTGCGCAGGATCACGTCGAGCGTGATCGACTGCATCTCGGGATGGACGGCGAACGGCCGCCCGACCGGCCAGGCGTCGATCGCGCGCCGCGCGATCTGCTGCATGGTGTCGCCGTACGTTTGCATGCGCTCGCCGTGGAACGGCGGCAGCAGCAGGCGGCGCTCGCGCAGGTGCTCGCCGCCGTCGAGCAGCAGCAGCGAGTGCCGTCCGAGCAGCGGCTCGAGCACGTAGTTCGCCTCGCCCGCGCGCAGGTCGTCCTCGCTGCCGGTGAACAGGTCCTTGATCGCGTCCGGGTGGCTCACCATGACGACGGGCGGGCGTCCCGGCAGGCGCACGGTGAAGGCGTCGCCGAAGCGCCGACCGCACTCCTCGAGGAACGGGATCGGCCACTGTACCCAGCGGAGCCCCTGCAGCAGCGGCGGTGCGTCCGGACCCGGCGGCAGCCCCTCCGGCAGCGGCTCCTGCTCGGCGTCGGCGTGCGCCGCGAGCCGGTCGACCAGCGCCCGCTGCACCAGCAGCTGCCCCGGCGCGAGGCGGTGCGAGAGCCCGTTCAGCAGGATCATCACGCGGCCGATCAGCGTGAAGTGCGACGGCACCCTGGTGATCGGCGTCTCGGCGATCAGCGCCGCGAAGTCGGCGTCGCCGTCGCGGTCGCCGAGCAGCGACAGCACCAGCGCCGGCAGCGCGCTCGCCTGGTCGCCGCGCACCTCGAAGCCGGCGCTGCGGGCGGCCTCGAGCGCACCCTGCGCGTCGCCCGCGAGCGCGCGCACCAGCATGGTCGCGACCGCGCGCCCGAAGCCCGCCGGCAGCTCCTTCGCGAGCCCGAAGTCGAGCAGCCCGATCCGGCCGTCGTCGAGCACCAGCAGGTTGCCCGGGTGCGGATCGCCCTGGAAGAAGCCGTGCTCGAAGATCATGCTCGCGTACGCGCGCCCGACGCGCTCCGCGACGACGGCGAGGTCGACCCCGCGCGCGCGCAGCGTCTCGATCTCGGCGATCCTCGTTCCCTCGAGGAACTCGAGCACGAGCAGCTTGCCGGTCGAGAGCTCGCGGTGCACGCGCGGCACGCGCACCGTGTCGTCGTCCTGCAGGAGAGCGCGGAGACGCTCGGTCGAGTCCGCCTCGCGGCGGAAGTCGAGCTCGAGCGCGACGAGCTCGGCGAGCTCGTCGACCAGCGACACGAGGTCGAAGTCGCGCACGAGACGCGCGGCGAGGCGCGCGAAGAGCCGCAGGCTCGCCAGGTCGACCCGCGCCAGGTGCTTGATCTCCGCGTACTGCACCTTGACGGCGACGTGCTCGCCGCCGCGCAGCGTCGCGCTGTGCACCTGGGCGAGCGAGGCCGCCGCCAGCGCGTCCTCGTCGAAGCTCGCGAACACCTCGTCGAGCGGCCGTCCGAGCTCGTCCTCGACGAGCCCGCGGATCTCGGCGAACGGGCGCGGCGGCACGGCGTCGTGGAAGCGGGACAGGCGGCGGACGAAGGGCTCGGGGAAGACGTCCGCGCGCGCTCCCACGACCTGGCACAGCTTGACGAACAGGCCCTTGAGCTCGAGGCCGAGGTCGTGCAGGGCGCCCGCCGTGCGCTCGTGCAGCGCGTCCCACTCGGCCTGCGTCGCACGCGAGCCGCGGCGCTCGAGCGCGCGGTAGCGGACGATGGTCGGCAGCGCGACGGACGCGATGCGGGCGACCCGGAGCGGTGCCTCGGCGAGCTTGTGACGGCGCATGGCGGTCCTCCCTTCGACGCATGGCCGTACCCGCGAGCCACGCCGAAGGTTCAACGTCCGACGCGAATGAACCTTTTTCCTCCCCGAGGGGTACCAGGGCTGCCGTGATAGGTCAGCAGCGAGCGAGCGACGCCCATGGACGACGCGCCGGAGGCCAGCGACGAGAGCCTGTTCGCGGCCTGGCTGGCCGGCGACGAGGCGGCGTTCGAGCGCTTGTTCCGTCGCCTGCAGGGGCCGCTCGCGCGGCACCTTTGCCGCATGCTCGACGATGCGGCGGCGGCGGAGGACCTGGTCCTCGAGACCTTCGTGCGCCTGCACGAGCACCGCGACCGCGTCCGCCGGGACCGGCCGCTGCGGCCCTTGGTGTGGACGATCGCGCGCAACCTGGCCCGCAACCGGCTGCGGGCGCAGCGCCTGTGGGGCTGGCTGCCGCTCGCCGGCGCCGAGGCC
>JBFMAS010000244.1:0-5204 GCA_040755575.1 Thermodesulfobacteriota bacterium | reverse complement strand
CTGCGCCGCCGCCGCGCGCGCGACGATCTTGCGCGCGCGGTTGATGTGCGGCGCGTCGACCATCGCACCCTTGTACACGAAGGCGGCTTGGCCGCGGGCGAACGCGTCCGTCGCCGCGGCGAGCAGCGCGTTCGCCTCCGCCACCTCCTCCTCGCTGGGCACGAAGACGCGGTTGATGATCGGGATCTGCGCCGGGTGGATCGCCGCCTTGCCGGTGAAGCCGAGGTCGGCGGCCTCCTGCGCCTCGCGCTCGAGCCCTTCGTCGTCGTGGAAGTCGAAGTACGGCATGTCGAGCGGATCCATGCCGGTCGCCGCGGCGGCGAGCAGGCACGCCGAGCGCGCGAACTGGAAGACGTCGGGCAGCGAGCCGTCCGGCTTGCGCGAGCGGCGCGAGCCGAGCGCGTTCGACAGGTCCTCGCTCGCCCACATGAGCGCCGTCGAGCGCAGGCTCGCCTGCGCGACGCGGCGGATGTTGAGGATCCCTTCCGGCGTCTCGGTGGCGAGCAGGACGAGGCGCACGGAGCCCTGCTCGCGTCCGACCAGCGCCTCGAAGTTGGTCAGCGCCCGGTCGATGAAGCGGACGTCGTCCTCGCTGCGCACCTTGGGCACGACGTAGCCGTCGGGGTCTCCGGCCATGGTCACGGTCAGGTCGTCCAGCGTGAGCCCGGTCTCGAGCGGGTTGATGCGCACGAGCTTCTCGGCGCCGCGGAAGTCGAGCGACTTGAGCGCGTCGCGCACCAGCTCGCGCGCCGACGCCTTGTGCGCCGGCACGACGGCGTCCTCGAGGTCGAAGATCAGCGAGTCCGCCCCGGCCGTGAGCGACTTCTCCATCTTGTGCCGGTCGTCGCCGGGGACGAACAGCAGCGAGCGGCGCAGGCGCGGCGCTCCGGGCTTGGCTTCGCGGGACGGGCTCATCGCGACCTTCCGCCTGTCGCTACCGCGACGGCCGCACGCAGGCAAGACGACGCGGGCGCCGACGGCGCGCCGCCCGCTTGCGCCGCCGGACCGCGTGGAACAGTGTCCTCGCGATGCTCGAGCGTGGGCTCCGGGTGCTGCTCGTCGCGTCCGAGTGCCAGCCGCTCGCCAAGGCGGGCGGCCTCGGCGACGTCGTCGCGGCGCTCGGCAAGGCGCTGGCGCGTCGCGGGCACGAGGTACGCGTCGTCCTGCCGCTCTACGGCTGGATCGACCCGGAGCGGGTGGCAGCGCGCCTCGTCGGGCCGCTGCGCGTCCCCATGGGCACGGGCGACGAGGGGGCCGCCGTGTGGAGCGCGCGTCTCGACGGCGGCGTCGAGACGGTGCTCCTCGAGCACCGCCGCTTCTACGACCGCCCGCAGATCTACGGCGATCCGGGCGGGGACGACGCCTGGCGCTTCGGCTTCCTGTCGCGTGCCGCGCTCGAGATCGCGCTCGAGGCGCCGGACGTGCCCGACGTCGTGCACGCGCACGACTGGCCGTCGGCGCCCGCGACGGCGTACCTCGCTCACCTGCGCGAGAGCCGCGCGCCGCTCGCCGGCACCGCGAGCGTCCTGACGATCCACAACCTCGAGTACCAGGGGCGCTTCGCGGCGGCTGCCTGGCCGTACCTCGGCCTGCCCGCTGAGGAGCTCGCGAGCGAGCGCTTCGAGGACCTCGGCGGCCTCAACCTGCTGAAGGGCGGCATCGCCAGCGCCGACGCGCTCGCCACCGTGTCGCCGACGCACGCGCGCGAGATGCTGACGCCTCCCGGCGGCCACGGCCTCGAGCCGTTCCTCGCCGCCCGCGCCGCGGACACGACCGGCATCCTGAACGGCGTCGACGACGAGCTGTGGAACCCGGAGACCGACGCGCTGCTGCCGCGGCGCTATTCGGTGCACGATCTGCGCGGCAAGTCGGCCTGCAAGCGCGCCCTGCAGGAGCGGCTCGGCCTCGAGCCGCGCGCCGACGTGCCGCTGTTCGGCATCGTGTCGCGCTTCGCGCCGCAGAAGGGGCTCGATCTCCTGATCGCGGCCCTGCCGCCGCTGCTCGAGCAGGGCGAGGCGCAGCTCGTCGTGCAGGGCTCGGGCGACGCCGGTCTCGAAAGCTTCTTCCGCGAGCTTGCCGGCCGACATCCGCGGCGCGCCGCCGCTCGCATCGGCTACTCGGAGGAGATGGCGCACGCGATCCACGGCGGCGCCGACTTCTTCCTGATGCCGTCGCGCTACGAGCCGTGCGGGCTCGGCCAGATGTACGCGCTGCGCTACGGTACGCTGCCGATCGTGCGCGCGACGGGCGGCCTCGCGGACACGGTGGTCGACGCCGCCTCGCCCGGCGGGGACGGCACGGGGCTCACGTTCACCGCGCCGACGCCGGACGCGCTCGGCGCCGCGTTGCGCCGCGCCGTCGAGTGCTGGTACGTGCGCCCGTCGCTGATCGCGCGCCTGCGCCGCCGGGCGATGGCGCAGCGCTTCTCGTGGGACGCGGCGGCGGCGCGCTACGAAGCCGTCTACGCGGCCGCGCTCGCGAAGCGAGGCCGGCACGGGGTGCGCCGTTCGGATACGGTGAGCGGCGCCGCCGCCGGGTGACGGGCGCGGGACTCGAGGAGGACGATGGACGAGACGAGCTACCAGGAGATCCGCTACGCGGTCGAGGGCCGCGTCGCCACCATCACGCTGCACCGCCCCGAGCGCATGAACGCGTTCACGCCCCGCATGTGCACCGAGCTCGTCGCGGCGCTCGACGCAGCCGACCGCGACGACGACGTGCGCGCCGTCGTCGTGACGGGTGCCGGACGCGCGTTCTGCGCCGGCGCCGACCTCGGCAGCGGCGGCGACACCTTCGACAGCAAGGCGCAGGGCTACCGGGACACGATCGACACCCATCGCGACGGCGGCGGTCTCGTGTCGCTCAAGGTCTACTCGCTCAAGAAGCCCGTGATCGCCGCGATCAACGGTGCGGCGGTGGGCGTCGGCATCACGATGACGCTGCCGATGGACGTGCGCATCGTCGCCGGTGGAGCGAAGATCGGCTTCGTCTTCGCCCGCCGCGGCATCGTGCCGGAGGCGGCGAGCAGCTGGTTCCTGCCGCGTCTCGTCGGCATCGAGCGCGCCGCGGAGTGGGTCTACACGGGGCGCGTGTTCGACGCGAAGGAGGCGCTCGAGGCGCGGCTCGTGAGCCGGGTGCTGCCGGCCGACGAGGTGCTGCCCGCCGCGCAGGCGCTCGCGCGGGAGATCGCCGACAACACGTCGGCGGTCTCGGTGGCGCTCGCGCGCCAGCTCCTCTGGCGGATGCTGGGCGCCGCGAGCCCGCTCGAGGCACATCGCGTCGATTCGAAGTGCATCTTCTTCATGGGCCGCTCGCCCGACGCCTACGAGGGCGTGTCGGCGTTCCTCGAGAAGCGGCCGGCGCGCTTCGTCATGCGGCCGAGCGCCGACATGCCGCCCTTCTACCCGTGGTGGAGCGAATGACGATGGCGCGTGTTTCCCGCTGGCGGACGGCGTTGTCCGTGGTGTTATGCTTGACGTCGGCGGCGGCGGCCGCGGCCGCGGCGCCGCCCGTGCTCGACGAGTCGAAGCTCGTCGACCTGACGTACGCGTTCGACGACGAGACGATCTACTGGCCGACCGAGAAGGGCTTCGAGCTCGAGCAGGGCCCGCACGGCCTCACGCCGCAGGGCTACTTCTACGCGGCGAACCGCTTCTGCACCGCCGAGCACGGCGGCACGCACATGGACGCGCCCATCCACTTCGCCGAGGGCCGGCTGACCGTGGACCGCGTGCCGCTGCGCTCCGTGGTCGGTCCGGCGGTGGTGGTCGACGTGAGCGAGCGCGCGGCCAAGGACCGCGACTACCGCCTCGCGGTCGAGGACCTGCAGCGCTGGGAGGCGAAGTACGGCCGCATCCCCGACGGCGCGATCGTGCTGATGCGCAGCGGCTGGGGCCGGTTCTGGCCCGACGAGCTCGCTTACCTCGGAACTGCGCAGAAGGGCGACGTCGACAACTTGCACTTCCCGGGCTTCTCGCGCGAGGCCGCGGAGTGGCTCGTCACGCAGCGGATGGTCGACGCGATCGGAGTCGACACCGCGAGCATCGACTACGGCCCGTCGAAGGACTTCATCGTCCACCAGGTCGTGAACGGCGCCGACAAGCCGGCGTTCGAGAACGTCGCCAACCTCGACGGCCTGCCCGAGAGCGGCGCGACCCTGATCGCCCTGCCGATGAAGATCGGCGGCGGCTCCGGCGCGCCGACCCGGATCGTCGCGGTCCTGCCCTGAGGTCGCCATGAAGATCGGAATCCCGCTGTTCATGCTGCGGCCCGAGCAGATCGTGCCGGTCGCGAAGCGCGCCGAGGAGCTCGGCTTCGAATCCGTCTGGGCCCCGGAGCACCTGGTGTTCCCCACCCGCTTCGAGAGCCGCTATCCCTACACCGAGGACGGCGTGCCGCCGATCAATCCCGCGACGCCGCTGCTCGACCCGCTGCTCGTGCTCGCGCAGATCGCGGCGGTGACGTCGCGCATCCGGCTCGGCACCAACGTCTACCTGCCGGCGCTGCGCCACCCCCTGCACGTCGCTCGTCTCGGCACCACGCTCGACGTGCTCTCGGGCGGACGGCTCAGCCTCGGGATCGGCGTCGGCTGGCTCGCCGAGGAGTTTCGTGCGGTGGGGGTCGACTTCGCGCGGCGCGGCGCCCTGACGCGCGAGTGCGTCGCGGCGCTGCGCTGCCTGTGGACCGAGGCGGAGCCCGAGTTCCACGGCCGCACGTACTCGTTCGGTCCGGTCAAGTTCGAGCCCAAGCCGGTGCAGAGGCCTCACCCGCCGCTGCTGGTCGGCGGCGAGAGCAACGTGGCGCTCAAGCGCGCCGCGCAGATCGGCGACGGCTGGTACGGCGTGCGGCACACGCCGGAGAGCGCGGCGGCGATGGTCGCGCGCCTGCGCGCGCTGCGCGCCGACGCGGGCCGCGGCACGCTGCCGTTCGAGGTCACCGTCGGGCCGAGCGCGGACTCGCTCGACCGGGACGTCGTCGCGCGCTTCGCCGAAGCGGGCGTCGACCGCCTGGTGTCGCTGCCGTGGCGCCGCGCGCGCGAGGCGATGGACGCGCTCGAGGCCTTCGCGGCCCGGGTCCTCTGAGGTCGGCGAAGGGTCGAGACTCGCCCGCGCGGGGCGCCGGCCGAAGCGGGCAGGGGGCGGGGTCGAGGGGACCCCGTCCCCGCGTTCGACGACCCCCCCCCCAGCTCGAGCACCCCGCACCCC
>JBFMAS010000243.1:0-20938 GCA_040755575.1 Thermodesulfobacteriota bacterium | reverse complement strand
GCCCTGCTGGCGGCCGGTGCGGCCCATGCCGCAGGGGAGGAGCCGGCTGCGTCGCAGCCGCACGGCCACGCGCACGGCGGCGCCGCCGCGGACGCCGCGCGGCCGCGGACGCCGCCGCCGCTGTTCGACGGCCTCGGCCGCTACCAGAGGAAGATCGCGACCGGGTCGGAGCAGGCGCAGCGCTACTTCGACCAGGGCCTGAACCTCTACTACGGCTTCAACCTCGAGGAGGCGACGCGCGCCTTCCAGGAGGCGGCGCGCCTCGATCCGGACGCGATCATGGCGTGGTGGGGCATCGCGCTCGCGGCCGGCCCGAACTACAACAGCCCGATCGACGAGGCGCGCAACGCGCGCGCGATCGAGGCGACGCAGACGGCGCTCGTCCTCGCCCCGAAGGCGAGCCAGCTCGAGCGCGACTACGTCGAGGCGCTCGCGACCCGCTACTCGAGCGATCCGAACCGTGACCGCGCGGGGCTCGACCGCGCCTTCGCCGACGCGATGAAGAAGCTCGCCGCGAAGTACCCGGACGACCTCGACGCGCAGACGCTGTACGCCGAGTCGCTGATGAACCTCCGGCCCTGGGACCTGTGGACGTTCGACGGCAAGCCGCAGCCGGGCACGCTCGAGATCGTGGCGACGCTCGAAGGCGTCCTGAAGAAGGCGCCCGACCATCCGGGGGCGAACCACCTGTACGTGCACGCCGTCGAGGCGTCAGCGGAGCCCGGTCGGGGCCTCGCCGCCGCCGACCGCCTGACGGCGCTCGTCCCGGCCGCGGGACACCTCGTGCACATGCCGGCGCACATCTACATGCGCACCGGCCGCTACGCGCAGGCGGCCGAGGCCAACGTCAAGGCGATCGCCGCCGATCGCGCCTACTTCGAGCTCTCGGACCCGAGCTTCGAGTACCGCGCGATGTACTACCCGCACAACATCGACTTCCTGTGGTCGGCGGCGAGCATGGAGGGGCGCTCGCAGGAATCCCTGCGCGCCGCGCGCGAGCTCGCGGCGTCGACGCCGCCCGACATGATCCGGCAGATGGTCGACATGGAGCCCGCAGCCGTCGCGCCGCTGTTCGTGCTGGCGCGCTTCGGGCGCTGGGACGACGTGCTGGCGGAGCCGGCGCCGCCCTCCGACCTGCCGTTCGCGACGGGAAGCTGGCACTTCGTGCGGGGCCTCGCCTTCACGCGCAAGGGCGAGCTCGAGCAGGCCGACGCCGAGCTCGCGGCGCTGGGCAAGACGATGGACGCCACGCCGCCCGAGCGCTCGGTGCAGATCGTCAACAAGGCGAAGGACATCCTCGCGGTCGAGTCCGAGGTGCTCGCCGGCGAGATCGCGGCGACGAGGGGCAGGTACGACGAGGCGATCGCCCGGCTCGAGAAGGCCGTCGCGATGCAGGACCGGCTGCGCTACATGGAGCCGCCGCCGTTCTACTACCCGGTGCGCCAGTCGCTCGGCGCGGTGCTGCTCGCGGCCGGCAAGCCGGCGCAGGCGGAAGCGGTCTACCGCTGCGATCTGGAGCTGAACCCGGCCAACGGCTGGTCGCTGTACGGCCTCGCGCAGAGCCTGCGCGCGCAGGACCGGATGGACGAGGCCGACGAGGTGCAGAAGCAGCTCGTGGCCGCGTGGAAGCGCGCCGACGTGCAGCTCGCGTCGTCGCGCTTCTGACCTCGGGACGGCGCCGCGGACGGCGCCTCTACATCGACGCGCGGGATCGGGCGGGCCTCGTCCGCGTCGAGCGTGCCGCCGCGGTCGCCGCGGCGCCGCTCGGCCGATGGGTATCCGTCACCACGAGGGTGCGCTAGGCTCGACCAGGCGTTCCGCACGCGCGGCGCCGCGCGCGATCACGGCGTACGGAGTGGGAGTCGAATGAGCGCGATGAGACCGCAGTCGCAACCCAGCCCCCGCGCTCCGTCGGGCGGCGGGGCGACGCGAGCGGACGCCGGAGCGGGCGGGACGAAGCGCCCGGGCCAGACCAGCATGCCGAAGCCGGGGACGTGGGTGTGGTTCGTGCTCGTGCTGCTCGCGAACTACCTGCTGGTCCGCTTCCTCATGCCGGGCCCGGAGGCGCCGCTGACGGTGCCCTACACGTTCTTCCGCGAGCAGGTCGACGCGGGCAACGTCGAGGCGATCTTCGGCCGCGGCGAGACCATCACGGGCCGCTTCGCGAAGCCGGTGACGTATCCGCCCGAGGGCACGCCGAGCGAGGCGGAGGCGCAGCGGGAGGGCGGCGCCCCGGGCGGCGACCGTGCCGCGCGGCCCCGGGCCGCCGACCGCGTCACGCCCGAGCCCGGGCCGCCGCGCACGGGTACGACGTTCACCACGACTCTGCCGTCGTTCGTCGACACCGACCTCGAGCGCTTTCTCGTCCAGCACGACGTCGAGATCAGCGCCGAGCCGATCGAGACCGGCGTCGGCCCGCTCGCCACGCTGCTCTACGGCTTCGGGCCGGCGCTGCTCTTCATCGGCTTCTACATCTGGATGTTCCGCCGCGCGGCGCAGGGCGGCATGGGCGGCTCGCTGATGGGCATCGGCAAGAGCCGGGCGCGCCGCTACGACCAGGAGCAGGACGCCAAGGTCACCTTCGACGACGTCGCCGGCATCGACGAGGCCGAGAACGAGCTGGTCGAGATCGTCGACTTCCTGCGCGACCCGCCGAAGTACACCAGGCTCGGCGGCACCGCGCCGAAGGGCGTCCTGCTGGTCGGCGCGCCCGGGACGGGCAAGACGCTGCTCGCCAAGGCCGTCGCCGGCGAGGCGGGTGTGCCGTTCTTCTCGATGAGCGCCGCGGAGTTCGTCGAGATGATCGTCGGTGTCGGAGCAGCGCGCGTGCGCGACCTCTTCAAGCAGGCGCGCGAGCACGCGCCGGCGATCGTCTTCATCGACGAGCTCGACGCGATCGGGCGCGCGCGTGGACAGGTCGCGATCGGCGGCTCGACCGAGCAGGAGCAGACGCTGAACCAGATCCTGACCGAGATGGACGGCTTCTCGAGCCGCGAGGGGATCATCGTGCTCGCGGCGACGAACCAGCCCGACGTGCTCGACAAGGCGCTGCTGCGTCCCGGCCGCTTCGACCGCCGCGTGGTGGTGAACCTGCCGGACAGGAACGGCCGCGAGGCGATCCTCGCGGTGCACACGCGCCGCGTGCCGCTCGCCAGGGAGGCGAGCCTCGCCGAGGTCGCCGCCTCGACGCCCGGCTTCTCCGGCGCGGACCTGAAGAACCTGGTCAACGAGGCCGCCCTGCTCGCGGCACGGCGCGAGCAGAGCGAGGTGCGCCAGCAGGACTTCGTCGACGCGCTCGAGAAGATCGTTCTCGGCCCGGAGCGTCCGCTGCTCCTGAGCCGCGCCGACAAGGAGCGCATCGCCTACCACGAGGGCGGCCACGCGATCCTCGGGCTGGTCGTGCCGGGCGCCGACCCGGTGCACCGCGTGACCATCGTGCCGCGCGGGCACGCGCTCGGCGTCACCTATCAGCGGCCGGACAGCGACCGCTACAACTACCCGGAGGCGTATCTGCGCGCGCGCATCGTCGGCATGCTCGGCGGGCGCGCCGCCGAGGAGGTCGTCTACGGCACGAAGACGACCGGCGCCGAGAGCGACATCGAGCAGGCGACGGACCTCGCGCGCCGCATGGTGACGCGCTGGGGCATGAGCGAGCGCCTCGGCCTCGTGCAGCTCGCGCCGCGCGACAACCCCTACCTCGCCGGCATGAGCGGCTTCGGCGGCACGAAGCCGTTCAGCGAGGAGACGGCGAAGACGATCGACGGCGAGGTGCGCAAGATCATCGGCGAGAGCCACGACGAGGCGAAGCGGCTGCTGACGAAGCACCGCAGGGAGCTCGACGCGCTCGCGAGCGCGCTGCTCGAGCGCGAGACGCTCGACGAGCGCGAGATCCACGACGTCACCGGCCTGCCTGCCGCTCCGCCGCTCGAGACCGGCATCCTGCCGCGTCCGGACGCCGTCGCGGCGGTCGGAAGGAAGTCGGCGGGGTGAGCGCGCCGAGCGCCCCGCCGGCGGTGACGCCGCCGGCGGACGTCGCGCCGGCTTCGCCGGTCGGGGCGCGGGAGAGGCCCGCGTACCGGCTGACGGTCGAGGAGACCGTGGCCGCGCTCGGCACCGATGCGCGCCGCGGCTTGACCGCGGCGGAGGCGCGAGCCCGCCTCGAGCGCTTCGGCAGGAACGAGCTCGCCCCAGAGGAGCGCGTACCCGCCTGGCGGAAGTTCCTCGCGCAGTTCGAGGACGTGCTCGTGATCCTGCTGCTCGTCGCGACGCTGATCTCGGCGGCGCTGTGGTTCTACGAGCGCCACTCCGCGGCGCCCTACGAGGCGATCGCGATCTTCGCCGTCGTGCTGCTCAACGCGATCCTCGGCTACGTGCAGGAGGCGCGCGCCGAATCCGCGCTCGCGGCGCTCCGCCAGATGGCGGCGGCCCACGCGCACGTGCTGCGTGACGGCGAGCGACGCAGCGTCCCGGCGACGGAGATCGTGCCCGGGGACGTGATCCTCGTCGAGGAGGGCGACACGATCGCCGCCGACGCGCGCGTGATCCATTCGACCGCGCTGCAGACGTCAGAAGCGGCGCTCACCGGCGAGAGCCTGCCGGTCGAGAAGGACACGAGCGCGATCGGCGAGGAGGTCGGCCTCGGCGACCGTCACAGCATGGTGTTCAGCGGCACGGCGGCGACCTACGGGCGCGGCCGCGCGGTGGTCGTCGCGACCGGGATGCGAACCGAGATGGGTCGCATCGCGGGGATGCTGCACGCCGCACCGGAGGAGACGACGCCTCTCCAGAAGGAGCTCGACCGCGTCGGCAAGCTGCTCGGTGCGATCGTCGTGGTGATCGCGATCGTGATGATCGCGACCGTGCTCGCGGTCGAGGACGTGCACGGGGTTTCGGCGCTGGTCGACGTGTTCGTCATGGGCGTCGCGCTCGCGGTCGCCGCGGTCCCCGAGGGACTCCCTGCCGTGGTGACCGCGGTCCTCGCGCTCGGCGTGCAGCAGATGGCGCGCCGCAACGCGATCGTACGCCACCTCGCCGCGGTCGAGACGCTCGGCTCGGCGAACGTCATCGCGGCCGACAAGACCGGCACTCTGACGAAGAACGAGATGACGGTGCGCGTCGTGGTGACCGCGAGCGGCCGCGTCCGCCTGACCGGCACGGGCTACGCACCGGAAGGCGAGGTGCTCGCGGACGGCGGTGCGGTGCTCGAAGATCCCCTGCGCGCCGAGCTGGTGCGCGCGCTCGCCGCCGCCGACCGCGCCAACAACGCCGTGCTGCAGGAGCGGGGCGGACGCTGGATCGTGCACGGCGATCCCACCGAGGGCGCGTTGATCGTCGCCGCGCGCAAGGCGGGGCTCGAGGCCGAGACGCTCGACGCGCGCTTCGAGCGCGTCGCCGAGGTGCCGTTCTCGTCGGAGCGCAAGCTGATGACGACGATCCACACCGACGCCGAGCGCGAGGGACGGCTGCGCGTCTTCACCAAGGGCGCGCCCGACGTGCTCCTCGCCCGCTGCACGCACGAGCTGGTCGGCGAGGACACGCGGCCCCTGAGCGACGAGCGGCGAGCCGGGATCACCCGCTGCAACGACGAGCTCGCGGGCGAGGCTTTGCGCACGCTCGGCGTCGCCATGCGCACGCTGCCGGCGGACGCGCTCGAGGACGACGACCCCGACGACAGCGTCGAGCAGGAGCTCGTCTTCCTCGGGCTGATCGGGATGATCGATCCGCCGCGCGCGGAGGCGAACGAGGCCGTCGCCCGAGCGCGGACGGCGGGCATCCGTCCGATCATGATCACCGGGGACCACCCGCGTACCGCGTCGGTGATCGCGAGGCAGCTCGGGATCACCGACACGGCGCGCGCGGTGACCGGCGCGGAGCTCGAGAAGGCCTCCGACGAGGCGCTCGACCGGACGGTGGCCGAGGTGTCGGTCTACGCGCGCGTCAATCCCGAGCACAAGCTGCGCATCGTCAAGGCGCTGCAGCGTGGCGGCTCGATCGTCGCGATGACCGGTGACGGGGTCAACGACGCGCCCGCGCTGAAGACCGCGGACATCGGCGTCGCCATGGGCATCACGGGGACCGACGTCTCGAAGGAGGCGGCGGACATGGTGCTCGCCGACGACAACTTCGCGAGCATCGTCGCCGCGGTCGAGGAAGGCCGCGCGATCTTCGCCAACATCCGCAAGTTCCTGCGCTACCTGCTGGGAACGAACATCGGCGAGGTGCTGACGATGTTCTTCGGCGTGCTGCTCGGCGACGCACTCGGGCTCGAGGTCGACGACGGCGTCGCGCTGCCGGTGCTCGCAACGCAGCTGCTGTGGATCAACCTCGTGACCGACGGCGCGCCGGCGCTCGCGCTGGGCGTCGATCCGGCCGACCCGGGCATCATGCAGATGCCCCCACGGCCGCACGGCGAGCCCGTGATCACGCCGCGCATGTGGTTCGGCATCGCGTTCGTCGGCGTGACCTTTGCGGCCGCCACCCTGCTGATGATCGACGCGAGCCTGCCCGGCGGCCTCATCGAGGGCTCGGGTCACCTGCGCTACGCGCAGACCATGGCCTTCAACACCCTGGTGTTCGCCTCGCTGTTTGCCGTCGTGAGCGTTCGCTCGGACGAGCAGAGCGCCTTCGTCGGGCTGTTTCGCAACCGGTGGCTGTGGGGGGCGATCCTGCTGTCGCTCGTGCTGCAGATCGCGGTGATCCATGCGCCGTTCCTGCAGGAGGCGTTCTCGACGGTGCCGCTCACCCTCGGCGACTGGCTGCGCTGCGTGGCGGTGGGCAGCTCGGTTCTCTGGCTGCGCGAGCTGAGCAAGCTGATCGCGCGCCGCACGCGCCGGGCGACGAAAGCCGTCGACGCCACGTGACGTATGCCGTCAGCGTCGATTGGCGCGCCGCCGACGAGCACGAACGAGCACGACCACGATCGTCCTCATGCCGCTGCGCCCGTCACGCGGCCGCGTCCGAGAGCCGGGCGTCCGCCTCGAGGCTGTCCGTCTCCTCGTGCGCCCGCCACAGGACGATCGTGCCGAGCGATCCCGCGACGAGCGACGCCGCGAAGATGGCGACCTTCGCGGCGGTGAAGTCCGCCGGGTCGCGCAGCGCCTCGCTCGCGATGAAGAGCGACATCGTGAAGCCGAGGCCGGCGATGGCTCCGACCCCCAGGAGCTGGCGCCACGAGTACGCGTCCGGCTTCTCGGCGATGCCGGCGCGAACCGCGAGGCGCGCCGCGAGCAGGATCCCCAAGGGCTTGCCGACGACCAGGCCGAGGACGACCGCGAGCAGCAGACGGCCGTGTCCCTGGAGCACGTCCGGTGTCCAGGCGACGCCCGCGTTCGCCAGCGCGAACACGGGCAGCACGAAGTAGCTCGACCATGGCTCCACCGAGCGCAGCAGCTTGTCGGCCGGCGACTCGATCCTCTCGTGGATCGCGTCGAGCGCGCGGAGCGTTGCGATCGACGGCCCGCGCCGGCGGACGGCTTCGTCCCGGCGCCCCATCTCGGTCAGCATGGTGGTCGCCGCCTGCGCGGTGAGGGCGCGCAGGTTGGCCGGCGGCAGCGTCGGCGTGACGACCGCGAGCAGCACGCCTGCGAGCGTCGCGTGCACCCCGGCGCCGTGCAGGCAGGCCCACAGGACGACGCCCAGCACCACGTACGGCAGCGGCCGGTAGATGCCCGAGCGATTGAGCACGACCAGCAGGCCGGTGGTGACCGCAGCCGCGGTCAGCATGTGGATCGACATCTCCGAGGAGTAGAAGAGCGCGATCGCCGCGATCGCGATGAGGTCGTCGATGATCACGGTGGCGGTCAGGAAGACGCGCAGCTCGACCGGCACCCGGCTGCCGAGCAGCACGATCAGGGCGACCGCGAACGCCGTGTCGGTCGAGATCGGAATGCCCCAGCCGCCGTGCAGGCGTTCCGGCGCGACCACCAGGTAGAGCAGCGCAGGCAGCACGATGCCGCCGATCGCGGCCGCGGCGGGCAGCGCGGCCGAACGCAGCGATGCGAGGTGACCGACGGTGAACTCCCGCTTGATCTCGAGACCGACCACCAGGAAGAACACCGACAGCAAGCCTTCGTTGACCCAGTCGATCGCCGGCAACGCGATCGTCGCGCCGCCGAACCAGAGGCCGATCGGCGTTTCCCACAGCGCCGCGAACGCCGGCCCGATCGGCAGGTTCGCGAGCACCACGGCGGCAACCGACGCGAGCAGCAGGAGCAGGCCCGCCGACGGCCCCCAGCGGACGAAATCGAGCGCTGCCGCCTGGATGCGGTGGCCGAGCGAGCCGAGCATCGCGTCGGCGAGCGAGGTCTCGTCCCAGGCGCCCTCGTAGCGGCGGCCGTTGATGAAGAAGGTCGGCGTGACGAGCGCGCCGCTGCGCCGCGCGCCGTCGACGTCCGCCTGCACGCGTTGCTGCGCGGCGCGCCACATCGGAGCGGTCTGCTCGTCGACCGGCGGCAGATCGAGCGCCCTCGAGATCTCGTCGAGCGCGCCGGGTGCGAAGCTCGAGCCGCAGTCCATGAGGGCCTCGTGCGCCGCCCAGAACGCGTTCCTGGCGATCGACGCGTACTCGGCGAGCTCGGCGGCGCGCCGCGCGTCGTCACTGCCCGTCAGCGGCCGGTGGCGGAACACGTAGCGCATCCGGTCGCCGAACCGGTTGCGCAGCCCGCTCACCACCTCGTGCGCCGCGAGGCACGGGCGGCACGCGTAGCTGCCGTACTCGACGAGCGTCATCTCGGCGGCGTCGCCGCCGATGACGTGGTCATGCCCGGGGTCGACGGGCGGATCGAGCCGAGTTGCCCGTGTGCGAGCCATGCGATGTCGTCCGCGAGCGGGCGCGCGTACCAGCAGCATACACGCGTCCGCCCAGCATCAAACCCCGCACGGCGGCGCTCGCTTCACCGCTCGATCACGACCTTGAGCGCCTTGGTCTCGGCCGCGCGGCTGAACGTGTCGTAGGCCGCCAGCATGTCGTCGAGCGCGAAGCGATGGGTGACGAATGCGTCGACGTCGAGGCGGCCCTCGGCGACGAGCCTGAGCAGCATCGGCGTCGTGTTGGTGTTCACGAGCCCCATGCTGATCGTGATGTTGTGGATCCACAGGTCCTGCAGGCGCAGCGGGACCGGCTTGCCGTGCACGCCGACGTTCGCCACGTGACCGCCCGGACGGACGATCTGCGTCGCCATGTCGAAGGTGTCCGGGATGCCGACCGCCTCGACCGCGACGTCGACGCCGAAGCCGTCGGTCATCGCCATCACCTTCTTCTTCCAGTCGGGGTCGCGCGAGCTGACGCCGGCGCTCGCGCCGAACCTCTTCGCCTGCTCGATGCGGTTCTGGTCGAGGTCGATCGCGACGATCTTCGCCGCGCCGTAGAGGCCCGCGGTCGCGATCACCGCGAGCCCGATCGGGCCGGCGCCGATCACGGCGACGACGTCGCCGGGCTTGGTCTGGCCGTACTGCACGCCGATCTCGAAGCCGGTCGGCAGGATGTCGCTCAGCAGCACGCCTTGCTGGTCCGAGACGCCCGCGGGCAGCTTGTGGACGGAGTTCTCGGCGTAGGGCACGCGCACGTACTCCGCCTGCGTGCCGTCGATCAGGTGGCCGAACACCCAGCCGATGCCGGCCGCGCCCTCGTCGCCGAGGCAATGCGCGTAGATCCCCTGCTTGCAGAAGCTGCAGCGGCCGCACGACTTGATGCACGACAGGATGACCCGGTCGCCGGCGGCGAGGGTGGTGACCGAGGCGCCCACCTCGGTGATCGTGCCGACGCCCTCATGGCCGAGGATCCGGCCCGGCTGCACCGCCGGAACGTCGCCCTTCAGGATGTGCAGGTCGGTGCCGCAGATCGTCGTCGTGTCGATGCGCACGACGACGTCGGTGGGATGCTGGATGCGCGGCTCGGGCACGTCCTGCCACGCCTTCTTGCCCGGACCCTGGTAGACCAGCGCCTTCATCTCGCTCTCCTTCCCGCGGTCGGGCCGCACCGTGGGATGCATCGAGCGTAGGCGCATCGGCCGGAGGACACAACACGTCGCTCCGCCCGCGAGCGGCGCCGGGTGCTCAGCCGCGCATGAAATACTTGACGGCCTGGTTGAAGGCGTCCGCGCGCTCCCACTGCAGGAAGTGTCCCGCGCCCGGGACGACGAACGGACCCACGCACTCGGTGAATGCGACCCGCGCCTTGTCGAGGAAGTCGCGGGGCACGACGTGGTCCTCCGGCCCGTACAGCACGAGCGTCGGAATCGGGTTCTTCTCGAACAGATGCACGAGCTCCGGCGCGTGGCGATTGCCGGTGGCGTACTCGTAGTTGGCGAAGCCCGCGCGCAGCTTGTCGCCGTCGGCGAACGGCTCGGTCATGAAGTCGACGTCCTCGCGCGCGAACGTGCCCGCCGCCGCCCAAAAGCGGTGGCCGTAGAAGTCGGCGATGTACGCGCGGCGGCGCCACGGCGTGTCGAGCTCGGCCGCGAGCGCGTCCGCGTCGGTTGCTTGACGGAGGAAGTAGTCGGCCTCGGGGCGGAAGCGGCGGTCGCGCTCGACCGGGATGCCGGCCGCCTCGTAGTCGGCCGCGAGGAACGGCAGCACCGTGTTGAAGATGCACTGCCGCGCGACGAAGCCGGGGTAGCGCAGGCCGAGGTCCTGCGTCACGACGCCGCCCAGGTCACCCGCCGCGGTGACGCAGCGCTCGTGGCCCAGCACGTCGTGCACCAGGGTGTAGGCGTCGCGCGCGTGCGCCGCGACGTCGTAGCGGCCGTCGCGCGCGAGGTCCGAGTCGCCGAAGCCGCGCAGGTCGGGGACGATCACCTCGAAGCCGGCGCGTGCGAGCGGCTCGACGTTGCGCCACCAGATGCGCTTGGTCTCGGGATAGCCGTGCAGCAGCAGCAGCGGCGTGCCGCCGGCGCCCTCGCGGACGTACGCGAGGTGCAGCCCTCCGCCGACGTCGGCACGGTGGACCTCGAAGTCCGGCCGGCTCACGCGGACCCGCCGACGATCTTGAGCTCGACGGTGCGTCCGTCGGGGTCGTCGACGTAGAACGAGCTGCCGTAGCCCGCCGCGCCGTAGCGCTCGGCGGCGCTGCCGTGCGCGATGCCCGCCGCGTCGAGCTTCGCCGCGAGCTCTTCCGGGCTCGCCGCCCGCACCGCGAGGCAGAAGTGGTCGTAGAGCGACTCGCCCGGACCGGCCTGCGCGACCGTGAACACGTTCGTGTCGACGATGTCGACCAGCGCCGATCCGGCGCGGAGCTGGTAGAGGCCGATCTGCTCGATCGTGCGCTCGACGGGAAGGCCGAGCTTGTCGCGGTAGAATGCGAGCACGTCGTCGAGCTTCCTGGTGCGCAGGACGACGTGGTCGAGGCCGGTGACGTCGATCGCCATGATGCAAACCCCCGGCGCATTCTGTGTGCGCGGGCACCTCCAGTCAAAGCGCCGCGCTGCACGCCGCCATGCATGCTGCTCGAGCAGCGGTGCCGGGCGTCTCCTACGTGCGCGGGCGGTCGTTGCGGACGAGCCGCGCCGTCACCGCGCTCATCACCTCGATCGCCTGCCGCCGCGGGAGCTGGGCGATCAGCGCCGCGCCCTGGCGGTTCGTCTCGCCCGGGATGACGAGGGGCTCGACGCCGAGCGCGTCGAGGGCCTCGCGCACCACGTCCGCGGGGTCCATCGCGGGCATGATCTCCGCGCCCGGCTCCGTGGGCTGCGACGAGAGCCAGCCCGGGGTGCGCGTCGAGCCCGGCTGGACGGCGAGCACGTCGACGCCCCGCGGCCCGAGCTCCGCCCACAGCGCGTCCGCGAACACCAGCGTGAAGGCCTTGGTCGCCGCGTACACCGCGAGCTGGGTCGAGCCGACGTTGCCCGACATCGACGACATCAGCACGATGCCGCCGCGGCCGCGCCCCGCCATCGCGGGGGCGAGCGCGTGCACCAGGCGCAGCATGCCGCGGCAGTTCACGTCGAGCGTCGCGTCGGCCTGCGCGACGCTCATCTCGAGGAACGGCGCGACCGTGCCGATCGCCGCGTTGTAGACCAGCAGCCCGATCTCGAAGCCGGCCACGCCGGCGAGCACCGCGTCCGCGACGTCGCCGCTGCCGAGGTCGAGCGTCAGGGTGCGCACGTCGACGCGGTGCGTGCGCCGGAGCGCGGCGGCGGTGCCGTCGAGCGCGCCCGCGTCGCGGTCGAGCAGCACCAGGTCGAGGCCGCGCGCCGCGAGCTGGCGCGCGTACTCCGCGCCGAGCCCGACGGCGGCGCCCGCGACCAGGCCGTAGGGGCCGTACTTCGCTGCGAAGGAGCCTTGCGACGCCATGCGCGCCGTCATCCCACGACGGCGGGCGCGCGTCGAGCATGCAGCGGGTGGGTGCGACGAGGGAGCCGCCCCTCCCGCGCGGGTGCCCGATCCTCGGCTCGCGTCCTAGCCGCGCAGCAGGCGCTCGGTGTCGGCCCAGCCGAGGCAGGCGTCGGTGATCGACACGCCGTAGCGCAGCGCGGCGCGCGGCCGCGGGAACGGCTGGCTGCCCTCCTCGAGGTTGCTCTCGAGCATGACGCCGATCAGCCCCCTCGTGCCCCCGCGGCGCTGCTCGACGACGCTCCTGAAGACGTCCTCCTGGCGCGCCGGCACCTTGCCGGAGTTCGCATGGCTGCAGTCGACGAGCAGGGCGCGCCTGAGCCCGCGCGCCGCGAGCTGGTCCTGCGCCTGGGCGATGCTGGCCGGGTCCCAGTTCGAGCGCGCGCGCCCGCCGCGCAGGACGAGGTGTCCGTAGGGGTTGCCCGAGGTGCGGACGACGCTCGTCACGCCGGCCTCGTCGATGCCGAGGAAGCTGTGCGGCGTGCCGGCGGCCTGCATGGCGTCGAGCGCGACATCGAGGCTCCCGTCGGTGCCGTTCTTGAAGCCGACCGGCATCGACAGCCCGCTCGCCATCTCGCGGTGGGTCTGCGACTCGGTGGTGCGCGCGCCCACCGCGGCCCAGCTCACCAGGTCGGCCAGGTACTGCGGCACGATCGGGTCGAGGAACTCGGTCGCCGCCGGCAGACCGAGCGCCGCGGTCTCGAGCAGCAGGCGGCGTGCGAGCCGCAGCCCGGCCTCGACGTCGTAGCTGCCGTCGAGGTGCGGGTCGTTGATCAGCCCCTTCCAGCCGATGGTCGTGCGCGGCTTCTCGAAGTAGACGCGCATCACCACCTCGGCGCGCGCCGCGACGTCCTCGCGCACGCGCGCCAGGCGGCGCGCGTAGTCGAGCGCCGCCTCGGGGTCGTGGATCGAGCACGGCCCGACGATGGCGAGCATCCGCGGGTCGCGGCCGTCGAGGATCGCTTCGATCGCCGCGCGGCCCGCGGTGACGGTGCGTGCGGAGCCTTCGGTCGCCGGCAGCTCGGCCTTCAGCGCGCGCGGCGCGACCAGCGGCTCGGTCGCCCGGACGTGGACGTCACTCAGCGGGGCCGGCACGGCAGTCGCCTCGCGGCGCGCTCGGCTTCGAGCGTGCGCGCGCAAATGAGCGGCGTCGTCACGCGGCTCACGTCGCCGCGCGCACGGCGTCGAGCGCGCGCGCGTTGTCGAGCGCGGAGACGTCGCCCAGCGCGGGCTGCGCCGAGCCCGCTGCGGCGTCGCCCGCCTGCGCCGTCAAGTATACGGCGCGGATCAGGCGCCGCATGATCTTCGCGTTGCGCGTCTTCGGCAGCTCGGCGGCGAACCTGATCGCCTCGGGCGCCATCGCCTTGCCGAGCCCGTCGACGACGCGGCGGTGAAGCGCAGTGCGGAGCTTCTCGTCGGGTGTCACGCCCTTCTGCACGACCACGAAGCAGACCAGCGCGCCGCCCTTCACCTCGTGCGGCACCTCGATCGCTGCCGCCTCGACGACGTCGGGATGGGCGACCAGCAGCGACTCGACCTCCGCCGGACCGAGGCGCTTGCCGGCGATCTTGATCGTGTCGTCGGAGCGGCCCTCGATGAACCACTGGCCGTGCTCGTCGATCCGCGCCCAGTCGCCGTGCACCCAGACGCCGGGCAGGCGCGACCAGTAGGTCTCCTCGTAGCGTTGCGGGTCGCGCCAGAAGCCCTGCGTCATGCCGGGCCAGGGGCGGCGGACGACCAGCTCGCCGACCGAGCCGCGCACCGGCTCGCCGCGCTCGTCGACGACGTCGGCGTCGACGCCGAGGATCGGCACCGAGAACGCGCAGGGCTCGAGCGGGTGCAGCATCGTGCAGCCGACGATGCCGCCGCCGATTTCGGTGCCGCCGCTGTAGTTGACGATCGGGCAGCGGCCGCGTCCCACCTCGCGCGCGAACCAGGCGTAGGGCTCGGGGTTCCACGCCTCGCCGGTCGAGCCCAGCACGCGCAGCGACGACAGGTCGTGCTTCGCGACCCAGTCGCTGCCGTGCTCCTTCAGCGCGCGGATCACGGTCGGCGCGAGGCCGAGGTGGGTTGCGCGGTGGCGCGCGACCATCTCCCAGAGGCGGTCCGGGCGCGGGTGATCGGGCACGCCCTCGAACAGCACCATGCTCGCACCGAGCGTCAGCGTGCCGAGCATCTCCCACGGCCCCATCACCCAGCCGATGTCCGTGACCCACAGCATGCGGTCGCCGGCCTCGACGTCGAAGCAGTAGGCCATGTCGGTCGCGATCTTGAGCGGGAAGCCGCCGTGCGTCGCGACGACGCCCTTCGGACGCCCGGTGGTGCCGGACGTGTACATGATGAGCGCCGCGTCCTCGGACAACGTCACCGCGGCAGCGACGCCCGTCGCCGCGCCGGCGCCGTCTCCGTCCTCTCCGGCGTCGGCGGACGGCCACCAGCGGTCGCGGCCGTCGCGCCAGGGTGTGCCGCCGCCGCGCTCGCCGCCCGCGCGCGGCACGACCAGCACGCCCCGCACCGACGCGCCGCCGAGCTCGATCGCGCGGTCGGCGGTCTCCTTCATCGCGACGCGCGCGCCGCGGCGGAAGAACGCGTCCGCGGTTACCAGCACCCTCGCCTCGGCGTCGGCGAGCCGCGTCGCCACGGCCTCGGCGCCGTAGCCCGAGAAGCACGGCACGGCGATCGCGCCGAGCGCGAGCGTCGCGAGCAGCGCGGCGACGGTCTCGGGCAGCATCGGCAGGAAGAGGGCCACGCGGTCGCCGTGGCCGACGCCGAGAGCCGCCAGCGCGCGCGCCGCACGGTCGACCTCGGCCGCGAGCTCGCCGAGCGTCAGCGCGCGCTGCGCGCCGTCGTCGCCTTCCCAGAGCACGGCGACCGCGTCGCGCCGTGCGGGCAGCCAGCGCTCGAGGCAGAGCCGGGCGGCGTTGATCTCGCCGTCGACGAACCAGCGCGGCCACGCGGGGCCGCGGCTCGCGTCGAGGACGCGCGAGAACGGCGCGCTCCACTCGAAGCCGAGATCGCGCAGGACCGCGCGCCAGAAGCGCTCGGGGTCCTCGATCGAGAGGCGGTGCAGCGACGCGTAGCCCTCCGGCGTCGGCGCCAGGTCGTGCGCGCGCAGGAGGCGGCCGATGCGGCTCGTCGCCGCCCGCGCCGGATCGGGCCTGTAGATCCAGTCGGACACGTGCGCTCCTTAGCACCGCGTGCGGCCGCGCCGCACTTGCAGGGCCGCCGCGCCATCGGGCAGATTCGACGCATGAAGGTCGGCCTCTTCCTGCCCGTGGTCGGCGGCCGCGACGCCGGCGGCCTGCGCGAGTTCCTGACCGCCGCGGCGCGCGCCGCGGACGAGGCGGGCTTCCACTCGCTCTGGTTTCCCGAGCACGTCGTGCTGTTCGACGAGTTCGAGTCGAAGTACCCCTACTCGGCGGACGGCAAGCTGCCGGTCCCGGGCGGCATCGGGATGGTCGAGCCGTTCACCGCGATCTCCTTCGCGGCGGCGGTGACGTCGCGCATCCGCCTCGGTACCGGCGTCTGCCTCGTGCCGCAGCGCGCCCCGATCTACACCGCGAAGCAGGTCGCGGACTGCGACGTGCTGTCCGGCGGGCGCGTCGACTTCGGCGTCGGCATCGGCTGGCTGCGCGAGGAGTTCCACGCGCTCGGCGTCGAGTTCGAGGGGCGTGCGACGCGCACCCGCGAGTACCTCGCCGCGATGAAGTCGCTGTGGGCGGACGACGTCTCGCAGCACCAGGGCCACCTGCTGCGCATCCCGCCGCTGCGCATGTTCCCGAAGCCGGTGCAGAAGCCGCACCCGCCGATCGTCTTCGGCGGCCACAGCGACCGCGCCCTGCGCCGCGTCGCCGACCTCGGCGACGGCTGGTTCGCCTTCGACCTGCTGCCCGACGAGGCGAGGCCGCGCATCGAGGAGCTGAGCGCGGTCCTGTCGCGGCGCGGCCGGCGCCCGGACTCGATCGAGGTCAGCGTGTCGCCCTACCTGAAGGGCGCGCGCGACGCTGCGAGCCTGCGCGCGTATGCCGACGCGGGCGTCGACCAGGTGATCCACATGGTGTTCTCGCCGACGGCGGACGGCGTGGTCGACGAGATCCGCCAGCTCGCCGCGGAGCTGCTGCCGGCGGCCGCCGACATCGCGCCGCGCCGGCGCCCGCATCACTGATCCCGGCGCGCGCGCGGCGGGCGTGCTAGCAATGCCGCCCGTGGCGTCACCGGCCCCAGCGCTGTTCGATCCCGCGGTCGCGAACGATCCCTACCCCTTCTACGCTCTGCTGCGTCGCGAGGCGCCGGTCGCGCCGCTCGGCGCGCTCGGCCTGTGGGGCGTCGCGCGCTACGAGGACGTCGTCCGGGTGCTGCGCGACCCAGAGACCTTCTCCTCGGTCGTCGGCGAGCGCCGGATCGCGGGCGAGGAGCTGCCGCCGAGCATGCTGTTCAACGACCCGCCGGTCCACACGCGTCTGCGCGGCCTGATCGCGAAGGCGTTCACGCCGCGCGTCGTCGAGCTGCAGCGCGCCGCCATCGAGCGGCGCTCCCGCGAGCTCGTCGAGGCGATGCTCGCGAAGGCCGAGCCCGACATCGTGCTCGACCTCGCCTATCCGCTTCCCGTGATGGTCATCTCGCACATGCTCGGCGTCGCGGACGGCGACCACGCGACGTTCAAGCGCTGGTCCGACGCGATCATCGAGAACGTGGCGCCGATCCTCCTCACCGGCGACGACAGCGCCCTGACCGAGGTCAATAAAGAGTTCGACGCGTACTTCTCGAAGCGGCTCGCGAAGCTGCGTCGCGAGCCCGAGGACGACCTGCTCAGCGAGCTGGTGCACGTCGAGACCGAGCAGGGCCGGCTCACGGAGCTCGAGCTGCTGATGTTCTGCCGCCTGCTGCTGGTCGCCGGAAACGAGACCACGACGGGGCTCATCGTCAACGCGATCCGCGCCTTCTCCGAGTACCCGGGCGTGCTGGCGCAGGTACGCGACGACCCGAGCCTGCTGCCGGCCGCGATCGAGGAGGCGCTGCGCTACTACGCGCCGTTCCAGGCGACCTTTCGCCGCGCGACGCGCGACGTCCTGCTCGGCGGGCAGACGATCCCCGCCGGCGCGCGGCTCCTCGTGTTCCTCGCCTCGGCGAACCGGGACGAGACCGTCTTCCCGCGACCGGACGAGTTCCTGCTCGACCGCCCGCACAACCGACACGTCGCGTTCGGCATGGGGATCCACTACTGCGTCGGCGCGCCGCTCGCGCGCCTCGAGGCGGAGGTCGCGCTGGGCGAGCTCCTGCCGCGGATCAGCGGAGTCGAGATCGACGCGACGCAGGACGCGGCGCTGCTCCGTCCCGGCGGGCCGAAGTCGCTCCGCGTCCGCTTCACAGCGACGGATCGACCACGACCTTGATCGTGTCGCTCTGCGTCTCGAAGCGCTCGAACACCGACTGCACGTCGGACAGCGGCGTCAGCGTGTCGACGAAGGGCGTGACGTCGATCCGCTGCGTCGCGATCAGGTCCAGCGCGGCGTCGAACTCCTGCGGCGTGTAGGCGATCGACGGCAGCAGCGAGATGCCGCGCGTCAGCCAGCGGCCGGGCTTGATCTCCGCCGGCGCGTGGTAGGACGCGACCATCACGACGCGCCCGCCGACGCGCGCGAGGCGTGCGGCGCGCTCGATCGACTCGGGGCGCCCGCTCGCCTCGATCACGACGTCGGGGCCGCCGTTGGTCAGGTCGCGGATGCGCTCGTCGGCCTGGTCGTCGGAGGTGAAGGCGCCGAGGCCGAGGTCGTGCGCGCAGGCGACGCGGGCCGGGCGCACGTCCATGCCGAAGGTCAGCCCGCCATAGGAGCGCCCGATCATGCCGGCGAACAGCCCGAGCGGCCCGAGGCCGATGATGCCGATGCGCGTCCCCGGCCGGACGTCGCCGAGGTTGACCGCGTGCAGCGCGACCGCGAGCGGCTCGACCAGCGCGCCGCGCTTCGCGTCGATGCTGCTCGGCAGCCGGCGGAGCGACGACACCGGAGCGGCGGCGAGCTCCGCGAGGCCGCCCGGGTCGCCGCCGCAGCCGACCGTCTTCGCGAGACCGTGCCTACAGAGATTTTGCTTGCCGGTCTGGCAGAGCTCGCAGCGCCCGCAGAACGGCACCGGCAGCACGGTGGCGCGGTCCCCCGGCTCCCAGTCGGCGACGTCGCGCCCGACCTCCACCACCGTGCCGGCGAACTCGTGGCCGAGGACGGCGCCGTCGGGCAGCAGGCGGTTGCGGTAGATGCTGTGGTCGGTGCCGCAGATGCCGCACGCCGCGACCTCGAGCACGACGCAGCCCGGCGCAGGCGTCGGGTCGGGCACCTCCTCGATCGACAGACGGTTCTCGCGCAGGACGACGGCTCGCATGCAAGGCCCGATTCGTTCATACTTCCGCGTACGCAGCAACGCCTTCCGGCTCGCCCGCGAAGCAGACGATGACCACGCCGTTCCACACGAGCGCCACGGCGAGCGACGTGCCGTGGAAGCGCTACCCGTACACCATTCCCGGCACCGACGAGGCCTGGTTCAGCTTTCCGCGCGCCGAGGGCGACCAGGGGACGGGCGCGAACACCTACTTCATCGAGGCCGAGCTGCGCGACCCGTGGCTGATCCTGCCGAGGAAGCCGCTCGCGCCCGGTCCGGCCTTCCTCACCGACCGCTTCCATCTGACGGTGCGCGAGTGGGACCTGTCGGTGACCGCCGAGCCGCACGTGCCGGCGCCGGCGCACGAGATGCCGATCGAGTACTGGAACGGCCCGGTGCGCCTGATCGGCCAGATGGGCGGGCGCCCGGCGTCGGGCTTCGGCTTCCACGAGCGCTCGAAGCTCTGGTTCCGGCCGCACGAGCTGGTCTACGCGCTGCGCGAGACCCTGCACCACCTGCCCGCGACGGGACACGCCGGCGTGCGCCCGCGCGCGCTCGCGAACCGCGTCTGGCAGTGCGACGTGCTGCTCGCGCGCAACGACCTCGAGGGAGCGCGTCGGTACCTCGAGCACGACGTCGCACCCGGGATCGCGCTCCTCGGCGCGCCGGCGCGCGACGCCGCCTTCGAGGTCTACGACGCGCTGCTCGAGGCGCTGTAGCGCAGCGCCGCCCGCGCCGTCAGAGGTCGGCGACGACCGTCTGGCCTTCGGCGGCGAGCTCGTCCAGCGTCGCTGCGAGGTCCGACGCGTCGCCCGCCAGGTACGCCGCGAGGAACGCCTCGCTCGCGCGCTCGGTCGGCGCCAGGTTCGGCGACGGCTCGCCGTAGTTCTCGATCAGGTCGACGTGGTTCGCGCCGCGCAGCTCGAGGTAGACGCGCGGCGGCTCGATGCCGTCGTAGAACTCGCGCACGAGCGCGGACGGCACGACGGTGTCGCGATCGCCCGTCAAGCATAGCGTCGGCGGTCCGGCGGCCGACACCTCCTCGCCGAACAGCGCGCCGACGACCGAGCCGAGCCCGGCGACGCCGACGACCGCGTCGACGCGTGGGTCCGTGCAGCACGGAAGGCGCGTCAGCGCGGCCACGGTCGCGCCGCCCAGCGAGTGCCCGACGACGCCGATGCGCTCGCCGTCGATGCGGCCGTGCAGCGCGTCCGCGGGGTCGGCGGACGCGGCGAGCAGCCGCTCGATGACGAACGAGACGTCGGCCGGCTGCGAGACGACGTCGCCGATCGCGGTCTGATGGCCGCCCGGGGCATCCTCGTTGGTGAGCGGGAAGGCCGGGGCTGCGACCACCCAGCCGCGGCCGGCCAGGTAGCGGGCGAAGGCGTCGAAGCGCATCGTGCTGCCGCCGAAGCCGTGCGCGAGCACCACCAGCGCGCAGCCGTCGCCGTCGCAGGGCCGCATCCGCGGCGCATCCGGCGCGTACCACAGGCGCGTCGCGATCCTGCGCTCGGGCGCGCCGGGGAAGCTGCCGTTCGGCGCGGTCGCGCGCGAGGGGTCGACCAGCACGCGCTCCTCCGAGGCGATCGCCTCGGGTGCGAGCGGAGCATCGGTCGTCGTGCCGCCGTCGCCGCAGCTCCATGCCGAGCCCGCGAGGAGCGCGAGCGCGAGCCGGGCGAGCGGGCGGCGGTGCGGCCTCAACGCTTCTTCTTCGCGGTGGCCGCGGCCTTGATCGCTTCCTGCTTGCGCGCCTTCAGCGCGCGCTCGCGGCGGCGCCGCCGCCTATTGATCTCCTTGCGTCGTTCCGAAGACATGGCGGGGGTAGGTAGAGCACCAGGAAGCCGCGGGCAACACCCGCGGCGTCGCGCGCGCCTGCAGCGGTCGCCCCGGCGGCGTCGCTCGGGGCGCGCGCCGCGCGGTCGGAAACCTCGACCGCGGTCAAAACTCTGACGGGCGGCCAGGATTCTGCCAGGGCGGACGCGTCGTCACGCGGCGCGTCGCAACGCCATAGGTACGTATTTCCATAGCTTTTCCCCCGGCGCCGGCCTGGGTCCCGGTGGAACGCTTCTCGCGTAGCGAGCGCGACGGCTTGGGGGAGGAGCCTATGAGCGCAACCGGGACGGCGAGACAGCGGGTGGGGACGGAGGCGGCGGCGCGCGCAGTGGCGGCGGGCGGCCCGCGGACGAGGCGGCAGGCGAGGAAGGCGAAGCCCGAGCTGCGTGTCGCGGCGGCGCCGGCG
>JBFMAS010000242.1:0-23054 GCA_040755575.1 Thermodesulfobacteriota bacterium | reverse complement strand
CCCGGCCGCCCCGACAAGGCGCGTCGTCAGGGGACGGCACACCACACGGCGTAGTCGTCGCAGCAATCGCCGAAGCTCACGCACGCCGGATCGCAGTAGCAGGCGCCGGCAAAGCCGCCGCACTTGCCCTCGCACGACGCCGGGTCGTCGACCGACGGGCAGGAGTCGGGTGGCGGGGCGTCGACCGCGTTGAAGGTGCCGCTGCCGCCGGCGACGGCGGGCGTGTCCTTCTTGACGGTGCCGCCGAACACCATGCAGTAGCTCACGTCGCCGCTCACGAGCTTGAGCGCGAGCGCGCCTTGCTGCGGCTCGTCGAGCGTGAAGCCGATCCCTGCGCCTCTGCACGAGGCGGTCAGCCTGCCCTGCTTGATCACCACCCTCGTGCACACCCCCGCGGCGTCGAGGTACCTGTAGCCCGCGGACCCTTCGGGGATGCCGAGGCCGACCCACTTGCCGGCCGGCAGGGCGAGCGAATCCTGCTCGCTCGTCACGGGATTCACGACCTGCAAGACCGCCCCGACCAGGCGTGGATCGCTGCCGCTCGACGGCGGCGCGATCGACGAGCCGGGATCGTTCGACACCACGGCGACCTTGCGCCTCTTCGGTGCGCCATCGCGGTCGCGCACCACGAGCTTGCGCCCGGAGAGGAGCTGCGCGTCCTGACCGTCGCCGATCTTCGCGAAGCCGAGCAGGATCGCCTGCTGCTCCGTGCCGGCGGTGGCGACGAGCCTCGCGCTGTGCACGAACGGCGGCAGGTCGGAATCCGGCACGACGGCGTTGTCGACCGTGATCTGCACGCTGATGCTCGCCGAGCCGCCGGGGCCGACCGTGACCACCGACGGAGTGAGCGTCGTGCCGACGCCCGCCGGGAAGCCTCCCGCCTGGACGGCGAGGTTGTAGGTGCGTGCCGACGCGCCGAGGTTGCGGATCGTCACCGTCTCGGACGCGGTCCACGTCGGGCCGCCCGCGAGGTCGACGCCGAAGTTGACCGGAGCCGGGCTCAGGATGGTGCTCACGCTCTGCGCGGCGCGTACGTCGAGGCGGCCGGCGCCGCCGCTGGTGACGTCGAGCCCGATCGGATCCGAGCCCTGCTGGAGCAGAGACTTGAGCTCGGCCGGCGTGAGCGAAGGCCGCAGCCCGCGCAGCAGAGCCGCGGCGCCCGCCACGTGGGGCGTCGCCATCGACGTGCCGGAGATCGAGGCATGGTTGCTGCCCAGGCACTCGGTCCCCGGGAAGGCGCCGACCAGCGAGGCGGCGCAGATCTCGACCCCGGGTGCGGTGATCTCGGGCTTGATGAGGGCGTCCACGCTCGTCGGACCGCGGGAGCTGAACCACGCGATGTGGTCGACGTCGTCGGTCGCCCCCACGGTGAGCGCGCTGCGCGCGGCCCCGGGTGAGCCGACGGTGAAGTAGTCGCCGGAGTTGCCGGCCGCGATCACGCTCAGCACGCCGACGGCGGTCGCGTTGTCGACCGCCGTCGACACGGGGTCGTCCTCGTCGCCCGGGCCGCCGAGGCTCATGCTGATGATCGTCGCGTGGTCGTTCGGGTTGCCGTCGCCGTTCGGATCGGCGGCGCGGTTGATGCCCGCGATCACCGCCGACCAGGAGCCGTATCCGTACGCGTCGAGGACCTTGTAGGCCAGGATCTTCGCGTCGGGTGCGACGCCGACCAGAGCGCCGTCGCCCGCCGCGGTGGCCGCCACGTGCGTTCCGTGCCCCTGGTCGTCGCGCGGGTCGCCGTCGTCGTTGATGAAGTCGAAGCCGCCGACGACCTTGCACGCGGCACCGAGGCATCCGCCGAGATCCGGATGGGCGTAGTCGACCCCCGTGTCGATCACCGCGATCGTCGTGCCGGCGCCGCGGTACCCGAGATCCTGCCAGAAGACCGGCGCGCTCACCACCGGCACGCTCACGTCGAGGAACGCCTGCACGGTCTGGTCGGGGACGACGCGGCGCACCTCGGGATGCGCCCTGAGGCCGGCGACGGTCTCGTCCGACACCTGCGCCACGAAGCCGTTGAGGACGACGTCGTACTCTTGACGGATGATCGACGACGCCGAGCGCGCGCCGAGCCCATGCTTCGCTCGCGCCGCGTTCTCGAGGTCGACGATCTCCTGTCGCATGCGCGCTCGCTGCGCGCGTCCGGCGGCTCGCGCCGCCGCCGTTCCGGCGGTGCGCGCCGCGGCCGGCGCCGTGAGCTCGACGATGACCCCCTGCTCGCTCCGGCCGCGAGCCGTTCCGGCCGGGGGATGAAGGCCGACGACCGCGTCCGCGGACGCCGTGCCGATCACCGAGGCCGCGCACGCCAAGAAAGCGGCGACTCTCCACCCGTTGCCACGCTTCGCTCGATCCATCGCTCCGTCCTCCTGTCAATGATGGTTTGACGCCGACCACCGCGGTCGGCGATCGGGTGGAGCGCCGGGATCAGGAAGCGTGCCAGGGCGAGGCGGAGCGAGCAGGGACGCCCGGCGGCGGAAAAGCCCTCACGCCGCGGTCCGTGCGGCGGCGGCGTGCGGTCCGTGTTGCGCGCGCGGCACGTGCGTCGAGGCGACAGCCGTCCAGCTCGGCCGACGGTGTGACAACGGGGCCTTACAGGGCGTCGCGGCGATCGGCTCGCGTCGACGCTCGCACGCAGCGCATCGTCGCCGCCCGGCGGGCGTTCGCGCGTCGTGGCCGCGCTGGCACGTTTCGTGATCGGCCGGCTCGCCGAACCCGCCGGCGGCCCGCGCCGCCGGTCGAGAACGGAGCCGCAAGCCGGCTTCGAGAAAGGCAGGCAAGATCATGCTTCGGCGACATCAGGCAAAGAGTGTGGGTGGGACGCTGGCGGCGGCGGGCCTCGCGCTCGCGCTCGCAACGGGCGCGGCGTCGGCCCGCGACTTCACCCCCGGGCCGGTCGACGGTCCGAGCGAGGCGACGCGGGACACGGTCGGCAGCGAGGCCGGCACGATCATCGTCGGCACCGTGCCGAGCGACCTCAACGACCCGGACGTCGACGTCGCTCACGTCAAGTGCAAGGGGCGGACGACGATCTGTGCCGACGTCATGGACATCGGCTTCAACGACAACACCTTCCACGTGTCGGTGCACTGCGTGGCCCCGGCCAAGAAGCGGGGCCAGGGCGAGCTCGAGCTGGCCGTGGCGCCGGGCCGCCAGCTGTCCGAGCTGGCGTGCGTGTCGGGCTGCAAGGAAGCGCTGGTGATCTACCAGGCGGACTTCAACGACTTCTCCGACTCCAACTACGACTCGCTCATCAGCTGCGGCGACAAGGACTTCTCGCCCGGCTTTCCGAAGGTGGTCCAGTAGGACCGCTGCGGCGACGTGCGAGGGGATCGGCGCTCCATCGAGAGCCGGTCCCCTCGCAGCGCCGGTCGTCCGGCGCCCGCTCGCGGCCGTCGAGACGCTCCGCGCGCTCGAAGGAGAACGCCCATGAAGGTGCAGCGCAGGAAATGGCTCGCGGCGATCGTGCTCGCGCTCGCCGTCGCCGGCATGGCGGACGCGGCGAGAGCCCAGCAGCGGGTAGGCGAGGTGGTCGAGACGAGCATCGCTTCGCCGAGCCCCTACCCGGACGGCTCCGCGCAGCGGCCGGTCGTCTGGCGTCACACGCTGCACCATCCGGGCGCGACCTTCCTGAAGCTCCGCTTCGCGAAGCTGGCCGTCGCCGGCTCGGTCGACGGCGCGACTCCCGACGGCGACTACCTCGTCGTCCGCAGCCCCGACGGATCACAGAGCGAGCTGCTCGGCGGCAGCGGCGTCGAGGTCTGGACGCGTGCCGTCAGCGGCGACACCGCCGTGGTCGAGCTCCATGCCGACGAGGCGGGCAGCGCGGCCGGCGTCGAGATCGACGCGTACGGCTACGGCACGGTGCCGCTCGAAGCGGCATCGGTCTGCGGCGACGACGAGTCGTCCGGCATCTGCGACGCTTCTCGCGCGGAGCGCGTCGCACTTTCGCGAGCGGTGGCGCGTCTGCTGTTCGCGAGCGACTGCGGCGGGATGTTCGTCTGCACGGGCTTCCTGTTCTCTCCCGACGGCCTTCTGATGACGAACGCGCACTGCGCCAACTCGGGACGCGAGTCGCGCAGCATGGAGGTGTGGTTCAACTACACGCAGCTCGGCGATGCGCCGCGCCAGCCCGATTGCTCGCTGGCCGATCGCCCGAACCCCGACGTGTTCCGCGCGAGACGCCTCGTCGAGTCGGACTGTGCGCTCGACGTCGCGGTGCATCGGATGGACCCGCGCAAGGGACGCAATCCGGCCGAGATCTACGGCTTCCTGCCGCTGAGCGCGCGGACGCCCGAGGCCGGCGAGGCGGTGTGGCTGCCGCAGCATCCTTCGGGCGGCCCGCAGCGGATCGCGGAGACGGGTATCGTATCGGCCTCGGCGGCCGCGGGGATCGACTACTGCGACGACCGGCCGGGCTGCGACGGCGCGGGTGCGCCGACCGGCGTCGATTCGGACTTCGCCCACACGGCCGACACCAGCGGCGGCTCGTCCGGCTCGCCCGTGCTCGACGAGGAGAACCGGGTGATCGGATTGCACCACGCCGGCGGCTGCACCGCGCAGGGCGGTGACAACGCGGCGGTGCTGATGGCGCGGATCCTGCCGCTGCTCGGCAAGGCGCCGAAGGCGCGGCTCGTCACCGAGCCGCGCGCGGCCGGGCCGGCTCCGCTCGTGCTCCATCTCGACGGCTCCCGGTCGAGGGATCCCGACGGCGGCGCGATCGTGGAGTACCGATTCGATCCGGGCGACGGATCGCCGGTGGTCGTCGGCCCGGAGCCTCGCGTGGTGCACGCGTATGCGAACGTGGGCCGGTTCGAGGCGCGGCTCTGGGTGGTGGACGACGAGGGAACGAGCGCGAAGCGCCCGGCCGTTCGACGGGTCGTCGTACGCTCGCCGGATTGACGCGCGCCGCTCACGTTTTGCTTGTCGGCCGGCGCCGGGCGCGCTAGCCAGAGGAGCGTTCGCGATCCTCCGCCGCAGCGTCCGAGACGAGAGAGCAGCCTTGCGACCGGCCGTGCTGGTGACGATGTCCGCGTTGATCTACGCGGTCGCCTTTCCGCCACTCGCGTTGCGCGCGCTCGCGTGGATCGCCCTCGTCCCGCTGCTCGTCGCGATCCGCATGAGCTCGCGGTCGGGCGCGCTCGGGCTCGGTGCCCTGTGGGCGTTCGTCATGACGTTCGTCACGTCCGACTCGCTTCCGCGCGCGGTCGTGAACTACTACCAGCAGTCGGCAGCCGTCGGCTGGCTTCTGCTCTTCGGCGCGACCGTCGTGACGATGGTCCCGTACTACGCGGCGTTCGCGCTGTGCTACTGGTCGCTGGCGCGCAGGTTCCACGCCGCGCTGCCGCTGCTGACCGCGGCGGCGTGGGTCGGTGCCGAGCTGGCGCGCGTCAAGATCCTCGGGGGGAACCCCTGGTCCGTCTCCGGCTACTCGCAGGTCGGCTTCCTGCCGCTCATGCAGATCGCGGACGTGGCGGGCGTGCACGGGATGAGCTTCGTGCTGGTCGCCGTCAATGCGAGCCTCGCGGAGGCATGGCTCCGGCGTGCGGCTTTGCCGCCGCTCGCGCGGCGCACCCGGCGCGCACACGTCGCCACGGCGACGCTGGTGCTCGGCGTGCTCGGATACGGAGCCGTGCGGCTCGCCGGCATCGGCGAGTCGGACTTCGGGATGCCGACCAGGATCGCCGTCGTGCAGGGCAACCTCGATCTGGGCCACCAGTGGCGGCGCGACATGTACGGCCGCAACCTCGAGGAGTACCTGCGGCTCACCTGGGAGGCGGTCCGTGCTGCGTCGCCCGCGCTGGTCTTCTGGCCGGAGAGCGCGATGACCTTCTTCGTCGCCGACGAGCCGCGCTTCCAGTCGGCGATCGCGGGCGTGCTGCGGCCGGGCGGCGTCGAGCTGATCGCGGGCGGTCCACGCATCGAGGAGCACGACCGTACGGCGCCGCTCTACTTCAACTCGACGTTTCTGCTGTCGCCCGAGGGACGGATCCTGGGCTGGCAGGACAAGACCAAGCTGCTGCCCTTCGCCGAGTACTTCCCCCTAGGGGGCTCCACGCTCGTGCTGCGGGACTTCGGCAGGGCGCGTCAATTCTCGGCCGGGCAGCGCTCCGCTCCGCTCGCTTCGCTCGCCGGCCAGGCCGGCATCGTGGTCTGCAACGAGGCGATGTTTCCGGAGCCGAGCCGCGAGCGCGTCGCCGCGGGGGCCGAGTACCTCGTCAGCCCGGCGAACGACTCCTGGTTCGCGGACCTCGAGTACTCGCTCCAGGCGTTCGACAACGTGCGGCTGCGCAGCGTCGAGCAGCGCCGCTTCCTGGTGCGGACCTCGACTGCCGGCCCCTCCGCGATCGTCGATCCGCTCGGCCGCGTCATCGCGGTGAGCCGACCCTTCGCGGCGCAGTGGATCGCCGGCTCGATCCGCCCCGGCCGCGGCCGTACGGTGTATCACCGCGTCGGCGACCTGTTCGCTGCGGCGTGCGCCGCCGCGGCCATGGCGGCCGCAATCGTCGCCTCGTGCAATCGCGTTTCCTCCGGGCGAGGAAGCGAATAATTTCGCCGACATGACGGAGAGCGAGCCTCCGGCCGAAGGTCAGCGTCGCGAGGCGACCGTCCTGTTCGCAGACGTCGCCGGATTCACGGCGATGTCCGAGCGGCTCGACCCGGAGGACGTGACGCAGGTCATGAACGCCTGCTTCGAGATGGTCGAGCGCATCGTCTGTGAGCATGGCGGCACGGTCGACAAGTACATCGGCGATTGCGTCATGGCGATCTTCGGCGCGCCGCACGCGATCGAGCACGCCGCGGAACGTGCCGTCAGCGCAGCGCTCGCAATCCGGTCCGGCCTCGTCAGCTTCAACGACGCACACGAGCTGCCGGTACGTCTCGAGGTGCACTCCGGGATCAACTCGGGCCTGGTCATCGCGGGCGGTGTGGGCGGCCACATCAAGAAGGACTACACCGTGATGGGCGACACGGTGAACCTCGCTTCGCGGCTCGAGGACGCGTCGGAGAAGGGGCAGATCCTGGTCGGTCCGCGCACCTTCGCCTACACGCGGGACAGCTTCGAGTACCGCGAGCTGCCGCCGTTGAGCTTGAAGGGCAAGGCGCGAGCGGTGCAGGCCTACGAGGTGCTCTCCGTCAAGCAGAGGCCAGCCGCGCCGAAGCTCGCCGTCGCGACACGGCAGATCTCGGCCGAGCTCGTCGGACGCGACGCCGAGGTCGTCCGCCTGCAGGAGCGCATCTCGAGCTTTCTCTCCGGCGAGGGCGGCATCGTCAGCATCGTGGGCGAGGCAGGCATCGGCAAGTCGCGTCTCCTGGCCGAGCTCGGCAAGCGACGCGACCTCGAGTCGGCGCTCGTTCTGGTCGGACGGTGCGACGCGATCGGCTCGCAGCTCGGCTACCTGCCCTTCGTGACGCTGCTGCAGGACTGGTCCGGCATCAAGGCCGGGGACCCGGAGGACACGGCGAGCGAAAAGCTCGAGGCCGCGGTCCGGGAGACGTTTCCCGAGGGGCACGGCGAGGTGTTCCCGTTCATCGCGACGCTCATGGGCGTGCGCCCGCGCGGCGAGCACGCCGCCCGCGTCGAGGGCATCGAAGCGGAAGCGATGGAGAAGCTCGTCCTGAAGGCGATGGGCGATCTGCTGACGAGGCTCGCAGCCGGCCGACCGCTGCTGCTCGTCTTCGAGGACCTGCACTGGGCGGATCGTTCGTCCGTGAAGCTCCTCGAGTCGCTCCTGCGCCTCGCCGCCACGCAGCGGATCCTCTTCGTCTTCGCCTTCCGGCCGGGATTCAACGAGACGTCGGAGCGGCTGCTCGACGTGACCCGCAAGCGCTACGGCGACCGCAACCTGGAGATCGCGCTGCAGCCGCTCAGCGAGCGCAGCGCGGGCGTCCTCATCCGCCGGCTCCTCAAGGTCGACGACGTGCCCAACGCGGCCCGCGAGATGATCGCCCGGAAGGCGGAGGGCAACCCGCTGTTCATCGAGGAGGTGATCCGCGCGCTGATCGACCAGGGCGCGATCGAGATCGAGGACGACGCTCTCGTGGTGACCGACAAGGTCGAGTCGGCGACCATCCCGGCGACGATCCAGGAGGTCATCAGCGTGCGCGTCGAGCAGCTCGACGCGAGCGCGCGGCGGCTGCTCGAGATCGGGTCGGTGATCGGCCGCAGCTTCTACCATCGCATCGTCAGGGAGCTGCTCGGGCCGGACTTCGAGCTCGAGGCGACGCTGGCCACGCTGCGCGAGCGGCAGGTGCTCGAGGAGAGGACCGTCCGGCGGACGGGCTCGGTTCGCCGTCACACCCTGGCGGGAGAGCGCGAGCACGTCTTCAAGCACGCGCTCATCCAGGAGACCATCTACCGGTCGCTCCTGAACCGCGTCCGCAAGAGGCTGCACCTGCGCGTGGCCGAGACCATCGAGGCGATGTTCCAGGACCGTCTGGCCGATTTCTTCGGGATGCTCGCGTATCACTACAGCCACGCCGAGAGCTTCGAGAACGCGGAGCGCTACCTCCTGCTCGCCGGCGAGGAAGCGGTCCGTGCGGCCGCATCGAGCGAGGCGCTCCACTACTTCCGTGAGGCGCATCGCGTCTACCGGCTGCGTCACGGCGATGGCGGCGATCGCCAGAAGCGGGCGATCCTCGAGAAGAACCTCGCGACCGCTCTGCTGCTGACCGGCAACCTCGCCGAGTCACGCCCGCACTTCGATCGCGCGCTCGAGTACCTGGGCGAGAGGGTGCCGCGGACACGACGTCAAGCCTATCGCCAGCTCGCGACCGACTTCGCCCGGCTGCTGACGCGGATCTACCTCTCCCGCGGCAGGATGCCCTCGCGTCCGTGCAGCCCGCAGATGCGTGAAGCGATCGGGCTGCTCTACAACCGGGCCCGCGCCGAGTCCGTGGCCGATCCGGAGTGGTTCCTGTTCGACTCGATGTACATGACCGGACGGCTGACCACGGTGGACCCGACGACGTTCGACGAGGCCTTCGCCGAGTGGGCAGGCGTTGCGCTGATGTTCTCGTACTCCGGGCTGTCGTTCGACCTCAGCCGGCGCGTCAGCCACGTTGCACGCGCCGTGCTCCGTCCCGAGCGCATCGGCGATCTGATCACGTATCACCTGATGAGCTTCATGCGCGATTACTTCGAGGGGCGGTGGAGCGAGCCGTGCGGCATCGACGACGACCTCATCGAGCGAGTCACGCGCACGGGAAAGCTCTGGGACGTGGACACGTTCCTGGGCATGGATGCCGAGAAGCAGATCGATCTCGGCAATTTCCCCGCCGCGGAGAAGCGGCTTCGTCAGATCGACACGCTCGTGACCGAGTACGGCTACGGCTTCGCGGAGACGAATCAGCAGGCGATTCCGATCTTCCTCGCGCTCGCGCACCGGCGTCTCGACGAGGCGCTCGAGAAGGTCGAGCGCTATGCCGAGCGGCCGGAGGAGATGCTCAACCTGATCGCGCTCGGCACCAAGGCGCGCATCCAGATCCTGCGCGGCGACCTCGACGGCGCGGGGGCGACGTTGCAGCAAGCCGACGCGCTCGTGCACCGCATGCGCCAGCGGCCCTTCGGCCGGCCGACGCCGTTCCACAGCGGCGCGTACCGCGGCAGCCACCTGCTCTACGCGGTGGTGCAGCTCGAGCGGGCGCTGGCGGGCCCGGACCCGGCCGTGGTGCGCCCGGCACGGAGGCGTGCGGCGGTCGCCCTCCGGGCGGCGCTCCGCACCGCGTCGCGCATGGCGCGGCTCAGGACCGAGACCTATCGCCTCGCGGGCACGTATCTCTGGCTTCTCGGCCGCGCGGGCGGTGCGGCGCGCTGGTGGCAGCGAAGCATCGAGGAGGGCGCGCGGCTCGGCGCACGGCCCGAGCTCGCGCGCACCCATGCCGAGATCGGGCAGCGGCTGGCATGCGGAGAGGGCGAGCGGACGCGCGTCGCGGGACGAGACGCGGCGGAGCATCTGACGCACGCGGCCGACTCCTTCGCCGCCATGGGTCTCGACTGGGACCTGCGCCGCGTCGAGAGCATTCGAGCGGGACGGCGCGCGGCGTAGCCGGGATCGGCTCCGGCGATGGACGACGCGCTCAGTCGAAGGTGAGCTCCCAGCCGTACGGACGCCGCCGCCAGGCATCGCCCAACACGAAGCCGTCGTCGCCGATCGCGAACTCGACGGACGTCGGCGCCGCGGTCGCCAGGCTCGAGAGCTCGCGCGCGAAGGCCTGCACCCGGACCTGGACCGCGCCGCTTCCGTCGGGCACCAGCTTGAGCGAGACGAGGCCGATGCCTCCGCTCGAGCGCGCGGTCGGGTCGCGGTAGGTGTAGGTGGTTCCTCTGCCGACGAGCGCTCCCGCGGGCAGCTGGAGCGCGAGCATCGGTCCGAGCTCGCTCGCCAGCTCGAGCGTGGTCGGCTCGCTGCCCGGATCGAGCGACGAGGTCGAGGTGAGCAGCCCGGCGAGCTCGAGCTTGTCGGGCTTGGCGGCATCCCCGATGAAGCGGACGCGCGCGCTGCAGCGGCTCCTGCACTGCAGCAGCGACTCGGAGAACGCGAGCGCGACGGAGCCGCTCACGTCGCCCCTCGCACAGAGCAGGGACGGCGCGGCGCTCGCGCACGCGATCAGGCCGCCGACCGGAGACACGGCGTGGAGCAGCAGGCCCGACAGGACGCTGTCGACGACGCGGATCCGGACGGTCGCGACCGCCACGGAGCCGCCCGGTGGCAGCGTGATGCCGGATGGATCGATCGTGATGAGCACGTCGTCCGGGCCGCCCACGACGCAGTCGGCGACCTCGGGCGCGCTCGCGACGCAGCCCGTCGGAGCGACGGGGACGAGGGCCAGCGCCCCCGACGCACGCACCGAGCAGTCCGGCGAGAGGCACGAGAGCTTGACGGTCAACGGACCCTCGAGCACCGCCGTCACCGGATCGGTACCGCCGCTGCCCGGCGTATCGCTGCTGGTGTTCTGCACGGATACGACGAGGTCGACCTCCTCGCGTTCCATGAGGAAGTCCTTCGACGGCACGAGCAGCAGGGAGCCGCTGGCCTGAACGGCGAGCGCCGGTGCCGGCCGAGCGGCCAGCAAGGCGACGACCGTCGAGAGGATGGCGAGGGCGCGCATGACAGCGATCCACGTGCGGTGCCGGCAGGCGGTGTCCGCCTGCCGGTCCGACCAGATTCCGCAATGACGCGCGGAAGAGCCGAAGTCAAGCCAAATCGGCGATCTGCGATTGACACGAAGAGCGCTTCCGCACTATGGCTCGAGCGTCAAGCGCGTCCTCGGGCCGTGCGAGCTTCGTGGGCGATCGGAGGGCGACGATGGCCATGTCGTACCGAAGACGGGTTGCCGGCTGCGCCGCCGTGGTGGCCCTCGCCTTCGTCCCGTGCGCCCGATCCGCCTGGGCGGTGCAGGCGAGCGGTGCGCTCATCGTCGAGCCCGGCGTGCTGGGATTCGGGCCGGAGGCCGAGTTCCTCCTCCGGATCTCGGCTCGGAACACGAGCACGGCGACGGCAGACGAGGGCGCGCATCCCGTGCCGGCCGTCCTCCAGGGCGACGTCAGGGTGACCCTCTCTGGACGGACCGACGTGATCGGCTGCGCCGACCTCGTTCCGTCCGGGCCGGGCGGCTGCGCGGCGAGCGATCCCTCGGTGACGGAATGCCGGCTGACGGCGCCCGACGTGGTGACGCTCGTCCTCGACGCCGACGGGGTCCTCCTTCCCGCGGAGCAGACCGTTCCGCTCGCGACCGTCAAGCTGCGCGTCTTCGACCTCGCGACCTTCGGCGGAGCGTTGCCGTTTTGCCGCTTCAACGCAGCGACCGAGCCGTTCGGCCTGAGCGCGTGCCAGACCGGATGCGCCCTGGGCGGCATGCTGGGCGCGAGCCTCGTCGTCCCCGTGCTCCCCTCGGGCCAGTGCAGCGGGTGCCGCTACGAGGTGCGCTTCGTCGGCGACGCCGAGACGCCGGACAAGCTGATCGTCACCGGACGGCTCGAAGCCGCATCGAGCTTCGGGCCCGGCAACGCGCTGCTGGTGGAGCTCGACTCGCCGGGGGGCGAGATCTTCTCCTTCTTCCTGCCTCGCGGCAGCGTGACGCAGGAAGGCGCGAACGTGCTGGTCTATCGCGACGCCCGGGCGCGCGAGGTCGGCGGCATCGGTCTCGTGCGCATGCGTCTCACCGAGAGCCGCACGTCGTTCCGGCTCGAGGCGTTCAGCGCCGACCTCGCCGAGAGGGCGGCCGCCGACATGTCGTCCGACATCGTCTTCGGCAGCGTGCAGCTGCTCGCGGAGGGCCCCTGGACGCGCACGAGAACCGGCTGGCGTCTGGTGACGAGGTAGCCGTCGGCTCAGCGGCAGGTGCGCGTGCGGCCCGCCGGACCTTCGCGGCAGTCCGCGTCGTCGAACAGGCGGGTCGCACACGCATCCGGCGAGGCTCCGTCGAGGCCGCCGATGACGATCGTGACGCGCAGCGCTCCGGCCTCCCGTGGAACCGCGGTCCCCGTCACCACCGCGCGGACGTCGACGTCGCCGCGCGAGCTGCGGCGGTCGGTGAGCTTCAGCGTCTCGAGCCCCTGTGCCGATCCCGCCGCACACGCGGCACCGGGAAGCGCGCCCGAGCGATTCGCGTACGTGAAGCGCCTGCCGTTGCTCGAGCGGCTCCAGCCGTCGCGCGCCGGGTCGCAGCCGCTGCCCACCGCGCCCGGTGGGATCGGGGCCGTCGCCTCGCTCAGGTCGACGAGCGCCGCGAGGCCGGAGCCGACCGCTTCGATGCGTAGCTGCGCGCCCGTCGCGAGCGGATCGAACGCGGCGCAGCTCGCCGGCGGCGCGCAGTCGATGCGCCCCGTGACGCGGATCGACTCGTCGCCGATCGGCTCGCCGAGCCCCGAGACGGTGAGCGCCGCTCCGAGGAGCTGCGCACCGCTCGGGCACAGGGCCGCACCGCAGTCTGCCGGACAGGCGTCGCCGCCGCTCTGATTGCCGTCGTCGCAGGTCTCGCCCGGCTCGACGACGCCGTTGCCGCAGACCTGCCGCTCGCACGCGTCGCCGACGGTGTCCCGATCGCCGTCCTGCTGTGCGGGGTTCGGCGTCGTCGGGCAGTTGTCGAAAGCGTCGGGGATCTCGTCGTGGTCCTGGTCGCTCGCGGTCGCGACGACGATCTGCCCGCGGCAGCTCGAATCGGCCGGGCACTCGCGTCCGGCGGGGCCGCAGATGCCGCGATCGCCGCGGCACGCCCCGCGACCGCCACACGCCGCGATCCGATCGATGAGGTCGCAGCTCTCGCCGCGCGCGCAGTCGGTGTCGTCGCTGCAGCACGCTCCCGCGGCGTCGTCGAGGCAGCGGCCGGCGCTCGTGAACACCTCGCCGCCCGAGCCGGGCCGGGACAGGGGTGCCAGGAGCCGCTGCAACGTCTGTCCCGCGCTGTTGCAGACCGCTCCGGTGGAGCACTCGGCGTTGCTCGCGCACGACCCCTCGACCCGCTTGCAGCGTCCGTCGCCGGGCATCCCCGCGACCGGCTCGCAGAACGCGTTCGCGCCGCAGGAGCTGGACCGGCCCGCCTGGTCGAATTCGCATGCGACCCCGAGGTCGGCGATGCAGCCTCCGGGCGGGATGAAGCAGACCGCGGCGCTGGCCGGACCGCCGTGGCACTCCTCGTCGGTCGCGCATGCGGCTCCCGTGCTCGTGCACAGCCCGGCGCTGACGGCGGCGAGCGTGCGGCGCATCGGTGCCTCCTCGTCGTCGACGCCGTCCTGCTCGGCGGCGAGGGCCGCGGCGAGAGCCTCGCTTCCGGCCCGCGCGGCCACTTCGGAAGCGAGACGTGCGTTGAACACCTGCAGCACGAGGTCGTCGGAGTCGAGGTCGCCGTTCAGATCGGTGGCGCCCGCGATGCAGCGCGGACCCGTGCTGCAGCCCTCGTCGCGCTCGAAGGTGAGGAAGGTGACGGTGTCGTCCTGCACCTTGTACGGAATGCGTGGATCGCAGGCCTCGAAGGCGCACGGGCGGATGGTGGAGCGGCTTTCGATCACGCGATCCGCGGCGAAGTCGTAGACCTGCAGCACGTCGTCGCAGCAGTCGCCGTCGCCGTTCGCGTCGCAGGCGGCCCGCGCACACCCGGCGGGCAGGCTGCCGCCCGAGCACGTGTCGCGGCCGACCACGCCCGCTCCGGCGTCGCACAGCGCCGCCTCGCGCGTGCGGAAGGCGATCAGCCCGGCCGGCCCGATGACGAAGTCCTCGGCTGGTCGCGCGACGTTGCGCACCGGCGGAGCTCGCGTCGGATCGTAGACCTGCAGAACGCGGTCGGCCCGGTCGCCGTCCTGGTCGAGGATGGCTTGCTGCGCCTGCTCGGGCGTGAGAAAGGCGACCACCCGTCCGAGCGCAGCGATCTCGTCCGCCGCCTGGCCGGTCGAACGCCACTCGCCGCTCGGCAGCGGGTGAAAGACCTCGACGACGGCCGGGGCGGTCTCGGACACGAGGGCCGCGAGGTAGGTGTCGGAGAGCGCGATCGTGTCGGCCGCACGAGCGAGGTTCGACGACGTGCCGGTGCCGTCCCAGAGCTGCACGACGCGGTCGTCGGTGTCCGTGTTGCCGTTCAGCGGCCCCTTGGGACACGAGGGGGTTGCGAGCGGATCGACCGGCGCCTCGGGTCGCAGGTAGGCGACCCGACCCGCCGCGACCGCGACCTCGTCCGCCGGGCACAGCGTGGTCGCCGACGGCACGTCGCCGCGGGCGTCGAGCACCTCGAGCACGACGTCGTCGGGCTTGCCGTCGCGAAACAGGTCGACGGCGGACTGGTCGTCGGCGACGCCGCGAACGAAGACGTCGTCACGACCGTCGTTGCGCTTGCCGGGAACCAGGTTCGGCGCCTTGCTCGGAAACGCGACGAAGCGGCCATCGGCCGAGATCGCCAGGAACAGCCCGCGCCCGCTCTCCCGGCTCGCCTGGCGTCCGTCGGCGGTGACGCTGACGCGCTCGGTCGTGCCGGTGAGGCGGTCGTGCACGAAGACGTCGCTCTCGGAATTCGTGTCGCGCTCGACGAGGTTGCTCGCGACGCTCTCGAACGCGACGTAGCGACCGTCGGCCGACAGGGCTGCCGAGCGGCTCGCGCCGTTGCCCTGCACGCCGCTCGAGCCGACGCTCACGCGCTCGGTGATGCCCGTCGCGAGGTCGTGCACGAACACGTCCGCGGCGTCGTTGGTGTCGCCGGCGACCAGGTTCGTGCTGCTGCTCTCGAACGCGACCGAGCGGCCGTCGGACGAGATCGTCGGGCGTGCGGACGACCCTCCGCTGCGCGGGTTGTCGTCCAGGGAGCCGACGTTGGCGGGCCGACCGGTCGAGTCCACGTTCACGAGCCGCGTCGTCGGCGTACAGTCCGCGACGGCGATTCCGTTCGCGACGCAGCGATCGCGCACGAAGACGTCCTCGCCCGGATTGACGTCGGCGCCGGGGGCGAGGTTGCCGGCGAGGCTCGAGAAGGCGACGAAGCGGCCGTCCGCCGAGACCACGCTCGCCGCGCTGACGAAGCTCGCGTCGTCGCCCTGCTCCCCGGTGGTGCTGACGCTCACCAGCTCGTTCACGGGGTCGACGCGGTCGGCATCCTGGAAGAACACGTCCTCGCAGTTCTGCGCGTCGTCGAATCCGCACAGGAAGTTCGCGTCCGCGACCGGCGCGTCCTCGGGCAGCAGGTTGCTCGCGACGCTGGAGAAGACCACGAAGCGCCCACCCGCGGAGATCGACGGCGTGAAGCTCTGCCCGTCGGGGTCGAGCCCATCGGGTCCCACGCTGATCCGGACGGTCCGGGGGCTGCTCGGGCTCGTGAGGTCGCGCAGGAACACGTCGTCGCCCTGGTTCCCATCGTCCGGCACGAGGTTCGGTGCGAAGCTCGAGAACACGACGCGATCACCCGCCGCCGACATGCCGAGGAAGAAGTTGCAGCCGTTGAACGCGCACGGAAAGCCTTCCGTCCCGTCCGAGGACAGGCTGATCCTGCGCGTCGTGCCGCCGGTGCGATCGAACAGGAAGACGTCGTCGCCCGCGTTCGTGTCGCCGGGGACGAGCGTGCTCGCGGTGCTCTTGAAGGCGACGAGCGAGCCGTCGCCCGAGAGCGCCGGCAGCCCGCTGGTCGGCGCGCCGATGCGCTCGGTGGTGCGGCGCGCCGCGCCGGCTTCGGAGCGCCGGTAGACCAGCAGACCCTCGGACCAGACGAGGCTGCGCCCGTCGATGCGCGGCGCCGGGTCGACCACCACCGTCGCCTCCGGGTCGGCGGCCGCGTGCGGCGTGATCTCCCGCCCATCGGCCCGGAACACGCGCAGCACGGCGTCGGCGACGTCGCCGTCGCGGCTCGAATCGCGCGCCCGCTGCTGGACCTCGGACTCGAGGAACGCGAGCAGCTCACCCTCGACGCCGACGGCAGGAAAGCTGAACGGCGGCACGCGTACGCGCACGACGGCGCGGCCGCGGCGCGCCTCGGCGCCGATCGTGCGGACCTCGCCCGTACGCCGGTCGGCCAGGACGACGATCTCGTCGTCGCGATCGTTGTCGCCGTTCAGGTCCCGATCCTCGATGCGCTCGTCGACGACGAACGCGCTCAGCTCGTCGCTCTGGTTGAGGCCATCGAGCGGCACGGGGTCCAGGGCGGCGAGCGCGAAGCTGCCGCACTGGCCGCCGCCGCATTGCGTGTCGCGCGAGCACGTCTGCAGCGGCCGTGTCCCGCCGATGCAGCGGCGCAGGCGCAGCACCACGGTCCCGCTCGACGGTCCGCCCGGCGACTCCACGACGCGAGAGCGGAAGTCGAACAGGGCTGGGCCGCACTCGCCCCCGCTCGCGCAGTCCGCGTCGGCCGTGCAGGGGACGCCGAGGTCCTCGCCGGACGGCGAGCGGCACGTCGACGCCGCGCACTGCCCATCCGGCCCGCCGCCGCCCGGCGTCTCGCAATCGACGTCCGCGAAGCACGGCAGCCGGTCGTTGGGCCCGCCGACGCACTCGCGGAAGCCGGCGGCCCGGCGCGCGAGGCGGAGCACGCTGCGCGGCGCATCGGCCGAGCCGAACAGCGTGACGTCGTCGAGCGGCAGGGAAGGGTCCGCGGGATCCGCGCTCGCCGCGAGCGGGTCGAAGATCGGCGGCAGCTTGCCCCCCTCCGGGGCGTACGATCCGACGAACGCCCGGCCCGGAATCCGGATCGGCCCGCCGCCGCCCTCGAAGGCATGCAGCGGCGATGCGCCGCGCAGCAGGCGCGCCACCGGGATGCCGGAGCTGTTCACGAGCACGCCGCGCCAGTCCATGGGCAGCAGCACGTTGCCGTCGACGTCGAGCGCGAAGCGCAGCTCGTCGACGCGTCCGGTGCAGGGCGGGCTCGGCGCCGAGCACACCGCCTGGAAGTCGTTCGGCGGTGGCAGCGCGGTGAAGTGCCGGAACGTCTCGTCGGGGGTCGGACCTGCCGCCGGATCGTCGCCTGCGAACAGCGCATCGACGCAGGCGAGCGTCCCGGCGACGCGGTCACAGCCCGCGACGGCGAGCTCGCAGGGCAGCGGATCCGCACTCGAGGTGACGGCGATCGCCGCCGGCCCGGCCCAGGTGAGGTCGTCCTCGGCCGTCCCGATGAACGCGTCGGTGTCCGGAAAGACGAAGCGCACCCTTCGGGGGTCGGGTACGTCGAGGGCGCCGGCGGCGGCTTGCACGCAGCCGGCGGCAGCGACCCCTCGTGTCGCGCGGCAGGCGTCGAGACGCTCGGCGAGCGCGGCACAGTCGGCTGCCAGCAGGGCGACGTTGGCGGCGCCGCCCGGCGTCGGCTTGAACACCACCGTGACGACGTTCGCGTCCGCGGGGGTCGAGAGACAGCTGCCCTCCGCGCTGCAGCCCTCGTCGAGCGTGATCGCGACCGTATCCCCCGGCGACGCAAACGCGTGGTCCACCGTCCCGGCGCTCGAGCGAAAACTTTGCTGTGTACCGGGAATGAGATTGCACGACGCGTCCGCCGGTCGCGTCCTCGTCGTGCCGACGAGGACGAGCGTCACGAGACCGAGCAAAGCTGCGCGCATCGGCGACATGTTACGGCGACGACGGGGGATCGGGCGTCGAGCGCTATCGCGGTGGTGATTGACTGTCAACTAAATTCTGTGAGATGGAGATGATCGAGGACGCGCCGCGAGCACGCCCGCCATGGACGCGACGAAGATGCGGGTGGGAACCGAGTTCGAGGAGAGCCATCGGTTCGTGGTCACCCGAACCATCGCCCGGGGAGGCATGGGTGTGGTGTACGAGGCCGTCCTCCTCGGCCCCGAAGGCTTCCAGAAGACCGTCGCCCTGAAGACGATCCGGGACGAGCTCGCCCAGCGCCGCGACTTCGTGGACCTGTTCGTCGGCGAGGCGAAGCTCGTCGCCGACCTCGTCCACCAGAACATCACCCAGATCTACAAGCTCGGTCGCTTCGCCAGCACGTTCTACATCGCGATGGAGTACGTGCACGGCGTCAATCTCCAGCGCTTCATCGCTCGCCACGCGGAGCTCGGCGTGCGCGTGCCCGTCGAGCTCGGCGCCTTCATCGTCAGCCGCGTCTGTCGCGGGCTCGCGTATGCGCACGACAAGCGGGCGCGCGACGGCACCAAGCTCGAGATCGTCCATCGCGACATCAGCCCGAACAATCTCATGATCACCTCCGAGGGGGAGGTGAAGATCACGGACTTCGGCATCGCCAAGGCGGCCGGCCTGATCGAGGACCCGGCGGCGCCCATGCGCATGGGCAAGCTCGCGTACATGTCCCCCGAGCAGGCGAGATGCGAGGCCATCGACCGTCGCAGCGACCTCTACTCGCTGGGCCTCGTGGCCTTCGAGCTGCTGACCGGCGAGACGGTGTTCCGATCCGTGAGCGACGGCGACCGGTCACGCCGGCGGTTCGTGCCGCGCGATCTCCCGGCTCCCCGCAGCGTCAATCCCGAGATCCCCGAGACGCTCGATGACATCCTGCGATCGAGCCTGCAGCCCGACGTGGAGCCGCGTTACCAGGACGCCGGCCGGATGGCCTACGATCTGGAATATTTTCTTTACCACAAGGGCTACGGGCCGACCATCGTGTCGCTCGAGCGGCACATGCGGCTCCTGTTTCCGCACCTCTACGCGAGCGCGGCTCGCAAGGAGCAACGACCCGTGGCGCCGGTCGTGCTGACGGCGTCGGAGGAGACCGCGCGAAGCCGATGAAGCCGCCACGCCTGGTCCTGGAGGCCGAGGACTCTCCGACGGAGCTGCCTCTCGAGGGCCTCGAGCTCTCCCTGGGACGCGAGTCGACCAACGGCATCGTGCTCGACGATCCGCGCGTCTCGCGGCGTCATGCGCTCATCCGTGCGCTGCCCGAGGGCGACTACCTGCTGGTCGACCTGGGAAGCTCGAACGGCACCTATCTGAACGACAAGAAGCTCGCCCTGCCGTCCGTTCTCCGCTGCGGCGACCGGATCCGCGTCGGCTCGACGACGCTGCGCTTCCTCGCCGAGAGCAGCGAAGCCCCGGACGAGGCTCGCGAGGACGACGAAGGTCCGTCCACCACCTTCGTCGAGGACGCGGCACCCGGTCTCGACCTCGTCGGGAGCGCCGCGGCGATGGACGAGGTGTTCAAGCTCGCGGAGCGTGCCGGGAGCTCGCCCATCCCGGTGCTGATCACCGGCGAGACGGGTACGGGCAAGGAGCTCCTGGCGCGCGGCATCCATGCGTCGAGCAAGCGTGCGGCGGGACCCTTCGTGGCGATCAATTGCGCGGCCATGCCGGAGGCTCTGCTCGAGAGCGAGCTCTTCGGGCATCGCCGGGGAGCCTTCACCGGCGCGATCAACGACCATCGCGGGCTGTTCGAGGCGGCGTCCGGAGGGACGCTCTTTCTCGACGAGGTCGGCGAGATGCCGGTGGCCATGCAGGCGAAGCTGCTGCGCGCGCTGCAGGAGGGCGCGGTGACGCCGCTCGGCGACACGCGCCCGCGGAAGACCGACGCGCGGATCCTTTCGGCCACCAATCGCGACCTCGAGGCAGAGGTCGAGAAGGGAGCGTTCCGGGCGGACCTGTACTACCGGCTCGCGGCGCTGACGATCCGCATGCCGGCGTTGCGCGAGCGGCGCGAGGACATCCCGCTGATCGCCCGGCGCCTGGTCCGCGTCTCCGCCTCTCGACAGGCGAAGAGCATCAACGGAATCGCGCCGGACGCAATGGCGGTGCTGCAGGCGTACGACTGGCCCGGGAACGTCCGCGAGCTGCAGAACGTCATCGACCGGGCGATCGCCCTGGCGCGCGACGGCGCGACCATCGATGCGCGCCATCTTCCGCCGCTCGCGCGCGCCGCGAGCACGACGGCGGCCGCCGGTCGGGACGTGCACGGCGGTACGGAGCCGGGACGTCCCGACCCGGGCTCCGACGTGACGCAGCTCGCCGTGGCGACGGGCACGCGTCCCGCGAGCGAGGATCTGCGCGACGCGCGCGCCGCCTTCGAGGCGGAGCACATCGCCCGCGTTCTCGAGCAGCACCGGGGCAACGTCGCGCGGGCGGCGCGCGCGCTCGGCCTCTCCCGGACGAGCCTGCACAAGAAGATCCGGGAGTACGGCATCCGCGAGGAGCGCTCGTAGGCCGCTCACCGTGAGGATCGGACGCTCGACGAGCCTGCCGTACGCACTCGTCTGTACCGCGGTCGGGTTGCTGCTCGGCTGGGTGCCGGCGCTGTTCCACGGGCCGATCCCGCAGAAGTTCGACGCCGTCTACATGCGCGGCGACGTCGCGGTGTGGGCGTTCTACTCGGCGCGTCTGCTGATCGGCCTGAGCATCGGCATCACCTGCTTGCCGCGACGCTGGTACCTGCGTGGTCCGCTGTGCGGCTTCCTGGCGCTGCTCCCCGTGTCCCTGATCGCGCTGGCGAATCCGGGCTGCGGCGCTCGCTGCACGTTCTGGAACCTGCTCAGCGCGGTCGTGCTGGGCGGCGCCGTGGCCGGCGTCGCGTTCCTCCTGACCGGGCGACACCATGCCCTCGAGACGCGGCCGGGGTAGGCGGCCGGCGTGCGAGCGACGCCGCACCGCTGCGCGGCTTGACGGCCGCCGCTCGTTGGCCGAAGCCTGCTTCCCATGGCGCACATCGGCGATTGGGTGATCGACTGCGACACGCACGTCACCGAGCCCGGCGACGTGTGGACGGCTCGGGTGTCGCGCAAGTGGGGCGACCACGTCCCGCACCTGGTGCGCGACGAGCACGGCGTCGACCACTGGCGCTTCGGCCGCACCGAGCGCATCGTCCCGGTCGGCCACACCGCGGTCGCGGGCTGGCCCGAGCCGTTCCCCGCCGCGCCGAGGAACATGGACGAGGTGCCGCCGGCCGCCTACGACGCGCGCGCTCGGCTCGCCTACCTGGACGAGGTCGGCATCTGGGCGTGCGCCGTCTATCCGAACATCGGCGGCTTCGGCAACGAGAGCTTTCTCGGCCTCGAGGATCCGGCGCTGATGCTCGACTGCGTGCGCGCGTACAACGACTGGCTGATCGAGTGGTGCGCAGCCGACCGCCGCCGCTTCATACCGGTCATGGCGACGCCGTTCTGGGACGTCGAGGCGGCCGCCGCCGAGGTGCGGCGCTCGGCCGCGCTCGGCCACAAGGCGATCCTGTTCACGGGCGAGCCGCAGGCGTACCGGCTGCCCTACCTCGGCGACCGGCACTGGGACCCGCTGTGGCGGGCGGCGGCCGAGACCGGTCTGCCGGTCAACCTGCACCTCGGCTCGGCGAACTTCACCGAGGAGTTCGCCATGGAGCGCCTGGCCGCGCACGGGGTCGGTCCGACCGTCGTGCGCTCGACGACGACGCTGTTCTTCAAGAACGCGATCCAGCTCACCGACCTGCTGATGTCCGGCGTCCTGCCGCGCCACCCGCAGGTGCGCTTCGTGTCGGTCGAGAGCGGCATGGGCTGGGTGCCGTTCATGCTCGAGTCGCTCGACTACGGCTTCGGCTACTCGCGCGTCGCGGCAGAGAAGCCGGAGTACGAGCTGCGCCCGAGCGACTACTTCCACCGGCAGGTCTACGTCTGCGCGTTCTTCGAGGAGGTCGCGCCGCAGCGCATGCTGGACGTGGTCGGCCTCGACAACGTGCTGTTCGAGACCGACTATCCGCACCCGGTCTGCCTGTACGGCAACGTGCGCGACAAGATCGACGCCGCCTACGGCGGGCATCCCCCCGAGGTGCAGCGGAAGATCCTCTGGGACAACGCGGCCGCGCTGTACGGCGTCTCGGCGCCGGACCGCGCCTGGCGAGCTTGACGGCAAAGCCGCCGCCGCGACGGCCGACCCGTATTGCCCTCGAACGGGCCGCACGTATGCTCTGAGCATGCGAAAAATGCGGCGCGACGCCGGGGCATGATGCAACGGATCGTCGAGCCCGGGCACAACGCCTGGCGCGAAGTCTCGGCGGAGGATTCGGGCGTCGTCGTCGACGCCGCGGACTACTACCGCGCCTTCTACGTCGGTGCCGCGGCGGCGCACCGCTACGTCCTGATGTGCGGCTGGCAGTTCGACAGCGGCGTGCCTTTGCTCCGCGGAGAGGATGCGCCGCCCGACGGCGAGGTGCGCTTCCTGAACTACCTGAACGGACTCTGCGAGCTGAAGCCGAGCCTGTACGTCTACATCCTCGCCTGGGACTTCAACGTCGTGTTCGCCGCCGAGCGGGAGTGGCTGCAGCGCGTGTACTTCGACTGGATGACGAGTCCGCGGTTCCGCTTCCTGTTCGACGAATGCGCCGTGGTCGGCGGGTCGCAGCACCAGAAGTTCGTGATCTTCGACGGCACGCACGGCTTCCTCGGCGGCATGGACGTGTGCGAGGGACGCTGGGACGACCGGTGCCACCGCGGTGCGAATCCCTTGCGCTTGACGAGGGGCAAGCCCGACAAGCCGTATCACGACGTGCAGGCCTGGCTGTCGGGTCGCGCGGCGACCGCCGCCCTCGAGGACCTGTTCGTCGATCGCTGGCGCCGCGCGGGCGGCGAGCCCCTGACGCTCGTGCCGGGCGCTCAGCCGAGCCGGCGGCCGCGCGGGCTGATCTCGTTCGGTCCGGCGCGCGTGGCGCTGAGCCGGACC
>JBFMAS010000241.1:0-2478 GCA_040755575.1 Thermodesulfobacteriota bacterium | reverse complement strand
ACCTCGCGTTCTTCTGGCAGGACGTCCGCTTCCTGATGCCGGCGCTGCCGTCGCTCGCGGTGCTGGCGGGCGTACCGTTCGGCGCAGGGCGCGCTCGCGCGACGCAGCTCGCCGCCGCGGCGCTCGGGGTGGCCGGCCTCGCGCTCCTCGCGACCTCGCCCGAGCGCCCCCGGCGCGACCCCTTCGTCGACGAGGCCGGGGTCCTGCGCCAGATCGCGCGCAGGACCGAGCGCGACGCGGTGCTGCTCGTCCGCACCAACGAGCACTTCTTCTCGCTGCTGCTGCGCGCGCGCGGCGCAGACCGCGTCTGGGTGCCCCTCGGCCTCGACGAGCAGGCGCTCGCCGTGCGCCGGCTGCGCATCGCACCGCTCGACGACTCGCCGCCCGCCCCGTGGATCGACCGCGCGCTGGCGAGCTCGTTCGAGCAGCGGCGCGCCGAGGCCGCGATCCGCGCGCTGCTGCGCACCGGCCGTCCGGTGTACGTCTCGACGCTGCACCAGGACCGCGTGCCGTTCTTTCCTCGTCTCATGCGCCTGCTCGGGCGCCGCTTCACGCTCGAGCGCGTGCCGATCAGGGCGAGCGCCAAGGCGTTCCGCGTCCGCGAGCGCGCGGCGCCGCGTCGCCGGCGCGGCGCAGCGGCCGCTCGACCGCGGACTCCTCCTCGAGCCGCCGCCGGTGCGCCGCGAGGAGGTCGCTGCGGGTGATGATGCCGACCACCGCGTGCGGCCGCTCGCGCTCGACCACCGGCAGGCGGCCGACGTTCTCGCGCACCATGTGGTCCGCCGCCTCGCGCAGCGAGTTGTCGGGATGGGCGACGGCCGGCGGGCGCTTCAGCACGTCGCGCAGACGGCATGACGGCTCGCCGTCGCCGTCGAGCAGGTCGCGTCGCGTGACGACGCCGAGCAGGCGGCCGTCGCGGCCGACCACCGGGAAGCCCTGGTGCGTCGTCGGCGGCGTGTGCGAGCGCAGCCAGCGTCTCACCTCGTCGAGCGTCGCGTCGGCGTCGAGCGTGACCACGGGACGGCGTGCCACGTCGCGGACCAGCACCTGGTCGAGGAAGTCCGTCGCGTACTCGCCGAGCACGCGCGTGCCGCGACGGACGATCTTCTCCGTCATGATCGAGTTGCGCAGCAGCAGGCACGAGACGAGGAACGACGAGCTGCAGCCGGCGAGCAGCGGCAGGAGGCCCATCGGCTGCTGCGTCGTCTCGAACGCGAACACCACCGAGGCGAGCAGCGCGCGCGAGGCGCCCGCGAAGATCGCCGCCATGCCGACGAGCGCGCCGATGCGCGGATCGACCCCGGCGCCGGGAAGCGCCGCCTGCGCCGCGGCGCCGAGCAGCGCGCCGAGCGCGCCGCCGATGGTGAACAGGGGCGCGAGCGTGCCGCCCGACGTCCCGCTGCCGAGCGCGATCGCCCACGAGGCGAGCTTCGCGCCGCCGAGCACGAGGAGCGGCCAGCCGGCGATCCCGCCCGCGACGATCGCCTCGATGTTGTCGTAGCCGACGCCGAGCGTTCGCGGCACGAGGTAGCCCGCGACGCCGACCGCGACCGCACCGATCGCCGGCCACCACATCCAGTGCACCGGCAGGCGGGCGAAGGCGTCCTCGACGGCGTAGACGAGCCGCGTGATCGCGACCGCGGCGAAGCCGACGGCGATGCCCAGCGCGGCGTAGACCACGAGCGCCGCGTCCGACGGCCTGCCGACCTCCGGCATCGCGAAGACGGGTCCCGCGCCGACCAGCGCGAGGCGCACGCCGGTCGCCGCGACGCTCGCGAGCGCCACGGGGATCAAGGAGCGCGGCCGGTACTCGAAGAGCAGCAGCTCGATCGCGAGCAGCACCGCCGAGACCGGGCTGCCGAACGTCGCCGCCATCCCGCCCGCGGCGCCGGCCGCGAGCAGCGTCTTGCGCTCGTGCGCCGTGATGTGCAGGAGCTGCCCGACGAGCGACCCGAGCGCACCCCCGGTGGCGATGATCGGTCCCTCGGCGCCGAACGGGCCCCCGGTGCCGATCGCGATCGCGGCCGAGAGCGGCTTCAGGAAGGTGACGCGCGGCGCGATGCGGCTGCGGTTGAGCAGCACCTGCTCCATCGCCTCGGGGATGCCGTGGCCGCGGATGGCGTGCGAGCCGAAGCGCGCGAGCAGCCCGACGGCGAGCCCGCCCACGACCGGCACCAGCACGACCGCGGCCCCGAGCTGGTTCGCGGCCGGCGACGCGGGAGCGGTCGTGACGCGGCCGTAGAACGCGACGTTGGTGACGAGCGCGATGAGCGCGGCCAGGAGCTCGGCGACGAAGCCCGCGGCGCAGCCGACGGCGAGGGCGCAGGCGCTGACGTACAGGATGCGCGGCGTGACGAGCGCCTTCGCCCGCGGCACGGCGAGCTCGAGCGCCGGCGCTACGGGCAGGGCGCCCGACGTCGCGCCCGCCCGGGCGGGCGGTGCGTCGCTCATCGGGTCCGCTTCCCCGGGGCCGCGGCT
>JBFMAS010000240.1:0-5786 GCA_040755575.1 Thermodesulfobacteriota bacterium | reverse complement strand
GCCGCCGCGGGTCCGGCCGGGGCGCTCGCCTCGGGTGCCTCGCCGAGTGCGGCCGGCAGGACGATGCCGCGCTCGGTCCGCGTCACGCGCACCGAGGGCTCGATCAGCTCGACGCCGTCGAGCGTCGCGCGGATCGGCTCCGTGCGCTCGCCGCCCAGCGCCGCGGGCACCAGCGCCTCGCGCACGTCGAGCGCGAGGCTCTTCCAGGCGAGCCCGAACGCGTCGCCCGCGGAGCCGGGGTCGGACACGTCGACGCCGGCGAGCGTCGCCGTGCCGCGGATCCGCGCCGCCTCGTCGCCCGCCCCGGACGGCGGCCCGAGCGCCACCGTGAGGTCGGCGTCGAGCACGCCGCCGCGCAGCAGCGCCGCGGCCGGCTGCTCGACGGGCGCGAGCAGCGCGGGCAGCGACACGCCTGCGAAGCGCACGGTGCCGTCGAACGCGAGCGGCTCTTGCACGACGCCGCCCGCGACCTCGATCGTGCCCTGCGGCGGCGTCAGCTCGAGCGACAGCTCGCTGCGCGCGCCCGCGTCGCTCGACAGCGACCTCACCTCGGCGTCGACGCCGAGCGGCGTCGCCTCGTCGCCGCGCAGCAGCTCGAGCGTCGCGCCGGTGAGCCGCACCTCGGCGACGCGCCAGGTCCAGGGCGCGCCCTCCGCCGCCTTCGCGAGTGTCGGCGGCGGCGGGTGCCGGCTCCGCGGCGGCCGGTGCGGCGGGCGGCTCTTCCCGGGCCGCGCCGTCCGCCGCGGCTTCGTCGGCCCCGAGCACGGTGCGGAGCAGCAGGATCGCGCGCTCCGGCTCGTTCGGGCGCAGCGGCAGGCGCAGCCCGTCGAGCTCGACGCGCGTGACCTCGGCCTTGCGTCCCGTGACGTCGACCTCGCCGAGCGCGACGTCGAGGCGGCTCCAGGCGAGCGCCGGGCCCTCGTGCTCCGGCACCGCGATCGCGAGGTCGCGCAGCGCGAGCGTGCCCGAAGCGGTGTGCGCTCCGGCGGCGTCGAACACGTGCTGCAGGTCCGCGTCGAGCGAGCCCTCGAGGTCGCTCCAGCCGAGCGCCTTCAGGTAGACCTGCGTGCCGCCGACCGGCAGATCGCGCAGCACGATCCGCGACTCGGTGCGCGGTCCCGCGTCGAGCATCGCGATGCGCGAGTCGAGGGCGAGGCTGCCCTCGCCGATGCGCGCGTCGAGCGCCATGTGGCCCGGCTCGTCGCCCTCGCCGGCGACCGTCAAGACGAGATTCCCCGCGGTGACGTCGTCGATCGCGAGCTCGAACGGCTTCGGCTCGGGATCGGCGGCGAAGTCGCGGAAGCCGACGAGCCCGTTGCGCAGCCGGACTTGCGTGACCCGCACGCCCCAGCCCGAGCCGCTGCCGGACGGTGCCGGCTCCTCCTCGGCGGCCGGCGCGTCGCTCGGCACGGGACGCGGCAGCACGAGCGCGCCGTCGCGGGCGCGGTCGAGGCGGACGACGAAGTCCTCGAGCTCGATCTCCGCGACCTCGACCGTCTTGCGCAGAAGCGGCAGCCAGCCGACGCGCACCCACAGCCGGCCGATGGTCGCGAGCGGCTCCGTCGCGGCCGCCGGCGCCTCAGCCGGCGTGCCGTCGGCCGCCGCGGGCGGCAGCTCGTCCGCGTAGACGGCGACTCCGTGCAGCGCGACACCGCCGCGCAGCAACGACAGGTCGACGTCGGCGAGCGCGATCCGTCCGACCAGCGCCTGGTCCGCCTGCGACACCGCGACGCTGCGCACGATCGACGGCAAAGCGACCCGTACGGCGATCAGCAGCACGAGCAGGCCGAGCAGAAGCAGCGTGCGCGGCCGGCGCAGCCGCTCGACGAACGCCCGCCTCACGCAGCGATCCTAGCGCCGCCGCTGGGCGTGTCGAGGCCGTGGCCGCCGCGCCACCCGGTCGGCGAGGCCGCGACGGCGACCTCGCGCGTCTCGCGTCCGTGCGCTTCAGGCCGTCGGCTCAGCCGCCGAGCGCCTTCTGGATCGTGCGCAGCGTGTCGAGGTTCTTCTGCAGCGACTCGACGTCCTCCTGCATGTCGGTGATCGAGCTGCCGAGCTTCGCCGCCGCGCCGAGCGCTCCGCCCTGACCCTCGGCCGCCTTCATCGCGTCGCGACGCCCGGGATCTGCGCGGACACCGGCCGCTGCGACGTCGCGCCGCCGACCCAGCCGGCGGCGAAGACCAGCGCGAGCAGCGCGGCACTCTTGAAGCTCCCCCTGCGAGACTGCATGGCGCCTCCTCCGCGCCGGGTGCACCGGCCGGCTCCGGCCGGGGGCGATCTCCGGCGGCGCCCCGACGTTACCCCAGGGCGGACCTGGTACAAGGCGGTTCGGCCGTTCAGCCGCCGTCTGCGTTGCGCAAGGCGGCGCGGCGCACGACGAGCCGGCCGTTCACCTCGCGCATGGCCGCGGCGAGGTGCTCGCGCGGCTCGTCCTCGATGTCGACGACCCCGATCCACTGGTTCTCGCCGTCGCGCCGGCCCTCGCGCGGCTGGTCCATCCACTGGAACCAGTGGTGCCCGACGACGAACGGGAGGTCGATCATCCGCTCGGCGTAGGCCCGGTACGCGGCCGCCTGCTCCTCGTGCGTCGCGACCTCGGGGAAGAGCGGCGGCAGCGCGGGACCGGCGCCGTCGGTGCGCGTGACGCGGTAGAACCACTCGCCGATCAGCAGCGGCTTGCCCGTGATCCGGTGCAGCGTCGCGAGGTCGCCGAACGAGTCGGAGCCGAACAGGTAGCCGAACTCCGCGCCGCCGGAGAGCGACACCAGGATCGGCCTCTCGACCGCGCCGTAGTCGTAGTCGTTCAGCGACATGACGTCGACGTGGGGCGCGATCGCCCGTGCCACGTCGGGGTGCGTGTAGATCGAGAACAGGCGCACGCCGAGGTTCAGCACGCCGGGCGCCGCTTCGTCGAAGGCCGCCGACATCACCTCCGCGTAGCGTCCGGCGACGGCCGCCTCGAACGCCATGCGGTCGGCGCGCCGCTGCGCGGGCTCGGCCTTCAGGCAGCCGTCGTCGCCGATCGGCTCGACGAGCGGGCAGCCGGTCGCCCGGCCGAGCTCCTGGATCTGCTCGAACGAGCGCAGCTCGAGCGCCCAGGCCGCGTTCAGCGCGCCGACGTCGCCGCCGTAGCGGTCCTCGAAGAAGCGCTGCAGGGCGACCTTGCCCGGTGCGCCGGCCGGCAGCGTCAAGTATGCGTCGAGGTGCGTGCCGACGGACAGCGTCGTCGCGCCCCACGGCAGCTCGTTGTCGACGAACGCGCCGTAGCACCACGGGTCCGCCGCGCAGGCTTGCAGCGGCTCGCTCTCGCGCGCGAAGCGCAGCGCCGCCTCGGGCCAGGACGGGTCGAACAGGTCGCGCAGGTGGCGGCCGGTGAGGCCGACGGGCCAGCCCGGCACCTCGGGCGCCGTGTCGTGGAACGAGAGCGACACCGGGTACGGCCGCTTGCCGCTGAACAGGTGAACGGCCGAGTTGGTCCAGGCCGCGAGCGTCGCGACGCCGAGGTCGCACAGGCGCTCGAGCGTCGACGCGGCCCACGCCTCGACGCTGCCGTGGCGGGCGAGCACGTTCTCGCCGTACGGCTGGCGGCCGTCGCGGGTGACGTCCCCCTCGGGGTCGATGCCGGTGACGCCGTTCGAGAAGATCCCGTTCCCGTCCGGGCTGACGAGCCACCAGACGCCGTCGATCTCCGCGATCTGGAAGCGCCCGCTGGCCGCTGCGCTCGCCCCCTTCCAGCCGCCGTAGGCGTCGAAGCCGGCGCCCAGCACCGGCTCGCGGTCGCACACGTCCTCGGACGCCGACCGGCTCGCGCCCGGCGCGTCGGCGCAGGCGGCGGCGAGCGCCGCGGCGAGCGCGAGCGCCGTCGCGGATCGAAGAGCCGTGCCTCGTCGTGCGCGCTGCATGCGTCCTCCACCGGCGGAAAGGCGCCTGGTTACCGCGCCGCGTGCGACCCGTCGAGCGACCGCGGCCTCGCAGGCCGGCGCCGATCCTCGGGCCCTATGGCCGAAACTGCAATCAGTTCGTCATTGCAGACAGGGGCCCGGCGGCGGCATGCTGCCGCCATGGCCAGCTCGCCGCGCAAGGTGGTGATCGTCGCCTACCCCGACGTCCAGACGCTCGACGTCGTCGGGCCGGCCGAGGTGTTCGGCACCGCCGACCGCCTGCAGCCGGGCCGCTACCAGGTCGAGCTCGTGGCGCGCTCTCGCGGGCCGATCCGCAGCTCGTCCGGGATCGCGATGCTGCCGCGCTCCGTCCTGAGCGAGGTGCGCGGCCCGATCGACACGCTGATCGTCGCGGGCGGCGTCGGCGTCTACGAGGCGGCGCACGACCGCGAGCTGGTCTCCTGGGTGAAGCGCCGTGCCCGGAGCTGCCGGCGCGTCGCGTCGGTCTGCAGCGGCGCCTTTCTCCTCGCCGAGGCGGGCCTGCTCGACGGACGGCGCGCGACGACGCACTGGGCGGCGGCGGACAACCTCGCCGAGCGTCACCCGCGGGTGCGCGTCGACGCGGACCCGATCTTCATCCGCGACGGCAACGTGTGGACGTCGGCCGGCGTCGCCGCCGGCATCGACCTCGCGCTGGCGCTCGTCACCGACGACCACGGACCGCGCGTCGCGCGCGAGATCGCACGCTGGCTCGTGCTGTTCCTGCAGCGCGCCGGCGGACAGTCGCAGTTCAGCGTCCAGCTCGCGGCACAGGCCGCGGAGCGCCGCCCGCTGCGCGACCTGCAGACCTTCATCGCGGACCATCCGCGCGAGGACCTGTCGGTGCCGGCGCTCGCGGAGCGTTGCGCGATGAGCTCGCGCAACTTCGCGCGCGTCTTCCGGCGCGAGCTCGGCGTGACGCCCGCCGAGTACGTCGAGCGCAGCCGGCTCGAGGCGGCGCGCCGCCTGCTCGAGGGCTCCGAGATGAGCCTCGACGAGATCGCGGCGGCGTCGGGCTTCGGCAGCGCGGCGACGCTCTACCGCGTCTTCCAACGATCGCTCCGGGTGAGCCCGGGCGCCTACCGGCGTCACTTCGTGGCGCCGCTTCCGGAAAGGAGGCGAGCATGAGGATCGCCATCGCCCTGTTCGACCGCTTCACCGCGCTCGACGCCATCGGACCGTACGAGGTGCTGTCGCGCCTGCCCGGCGCCGAGACCGTGTTCGTCGGCTGCGAGAAGCGCGTCTTCCGCACCGACATCGGCGCCCTCGCGCTCGTCGCGGGCGCGAGCTTCGCGGACGTGGCGTGCGCCGACGTGCTGGTCGTACCCGGCGGTCCGGGGACGCGCGCCATGACGACCGACGCCGCGCTGATCGACTGGGTGCGCGAGGTGCACGCGACGACGCAGTGGACGACGTCGGTGTGCACGGGCTCGCTCGTGCTCGCCGCCGCCGGCATCCTGCAGGGCGTCGACGCGGTCACGCACTGGGGCGCGATGCACGAGTCGGCGGCGCTCGGCGCGAAGCCGGTCGAGGAGCGCGTCGTCGTGCGCGGCAAGGTGGTGACGGCCGCCGGCGTGTCGGCGGGGATCGACATGGCGCTGACGCTCGCCGCGCGCATCGCGGGCGAGGAGGTCGCGAAGGCGATCCAGCTCGGCATCGAGTACGACCCGCAGCCGCCGTTCGACTGCGGCAGCGTGCGCAAGGCGGCGCCGGGGACGGTGGAGCTGATCGTGGACATGATGTCGCGCGACGCCGAGGCGGCGAGCGCTGCTTGACGCGGTGTGGGATTGACGGCGTGCCCGCGGCAGGTGGCGGTTTGCCGGTTCCGCTCCGGTCGCCGGACGCTTCGCCGGGAGAATGCGCCTG
>JBFMAS010000239.1:0-11901 GCA_040755575.1 Thermodesulfobacteriota bacterium | reverse complement strand
CGGAGCCCGGCGAGGCGAGCGCGACCGCGGGTGCGCGCCACGTTCTGTGCATCGCGCCGCGCGGCATGCAGGAGGGCACCGACAACGAGGTGGCCGTTCCGGAGTTCGAGGTCCTGACCAACACGCCGGTGCGCTTCCCGATCTTCGCGTCGGCGACGCGCAGCGGCGACGCCCCGGGCGCGCTGCTCGACGCCGACCCGGCGTCCCTCACCGAGCTGCCCCCGATCTCCACGGTGCTGCGCTTCGGACGCTCGCTCGAGGCTCGGCCGATCGCCGTCCACCTGCGCTCGCACCTCACGGAGACGGGTACGCTCGAGCTCTGGTGCCTCGCACGGCAGACCGACCATCGCTGGCGCCTCGAGTTCGACCTGCGCGCGAGCGACCGTCGGGCGGAGCCGGCACCACCTGCGCCGGAGGCACCGGAGGCGCGCGGAGCGCAGAATGTGGACGACGACCTCGACGGTGGCGCGCCGGGAGCCCGCCAACCTTCCTCCCGCCAGGAGATGGTGATCTCCGAGGAGCGGCTCGCGGCGGCGACGGCGCTTCTCGAGGACTGCTTCGTCGCGCGTCCAGGCAGCGATCCCAAGCTGCTGACCCGCGCGCTCGAGGAAGCGCTCGACGCCGGGCGCGACGCATGGCCGATCGCCACGGTGCGTCGGCTCTGGGACGCGCTGTTCGCGCTCGAGGCGGCGCGCGAGCGGACGCCCGAGCACGAGGCGCGCTGGCTCAACCTCGCGGGCTTCCTGCTCCGTCCGGGGTACGGCGAGGAGCGCGATCCCTGGCGCGTTGAGCACCTCTGGCGGCGCTTCGACGCGGGGCCGCGCTTCCCGAACGCGGCGCAGGTGCGTGCCGAGTGGTGGATCCTCTGGAAGCGCGTCGCGGGCGGGCTCACGCGCCAGCAGCAGCAGGCGCTCCTGCAGTTCGTGCGTCCGCTGCTGCTGCCCGAGAAGGCGAAGAAGTCGAAGGCGCGCTGGAAGGCCGGGCCGCAGGAGCTCCGCGAGATGTGGCAAGTCGCCGCGTCGCTCGAGCGTCTGCCGGCAGGCACGCGCGCCGAGCTGGCACAGGCGCTCGCTCCGCGCGTCGTCAAGGGCAAGGCGGGCGACGCCGAGATCTGGGCGCTCGGCAGGCTCGCTGGGCGCGCGCCTCTCGGCGGTCCGGTGAGCAGCGTGATCGAGCCGCGGCTCGTCGAGCCCTGGCTCGAGGCGTTGCTCGTGGCCGCCTGGGAGCGCAGGAGCGCGGTCGCGCTCGCCGTCGCGCAGATGGCGCGCCTCACCGGCGACCGGGCGCGCGACGTGGAGCCGGGGTTGCGCGAGCGTCTCGCGGCTCGGCTCGCGAGCGAGGCCGAGGGACGCCGCCTTGCGCGCTGGCTGCGCGAGGTGGTGACGATCGGAGTCCAGGAGCAAGCGCTGGTCCTCGCGGAGTCGCTGCCGGTCGGGCTTCGCCTCGCGGCCCCGGCCTGAGGGCATCGCCGCTCGCAGGGTGCGGCACCGCCCCGCGAGCGTGGCCGCACTCGATTGCACGCCGGACAATGCGCGCGCGCCTTGCCGGGCTCGCCACGTCAGCCCGACAGTCGCGCCATGCAGGCCAAGGATCCGCGTCTCGCTCGCGGACGCGCCGCCGAAGACGCCGCGTCCCGCTTCCTCGAGCGCCACGGCTACGAGCTCATCGCGCGCAACGTCTGGCTGTGCGGTGCGGAGCTCGATCTCGTCGCACGCGACGGCGACACGATCGTGTTCGTCGAGGTCAGGTCGCGCTCGCACCGCCGCTTCGGCAGCCCGGTCGAGACGGTCGGCTTCCGGAAGATCGCGCGCGTCGCGCGTGCGGCTCACGCCTTCCTTTCCCTCCGCGGCTGGAGCAACCGTGCGTCCCGCTTCGACGTCGTCGGCATCGACTGGACGCCGTCCGGGCCGCGCTGCACGCTCGTGCGCTCCGCCTTCGAGAGCCCGCTGTGAGGGTGGCGCCGTACGGGCAAACGTGTTGAAAAAACCGGCCATGCTCGACATCAAGCTCATCCGCGAGCGGCCCGACTTCGTGAAGGGGGAGCTCGCGAAGGTGCAGTGTCCGGCCTCGTTGATCGACGATCTGCTCGAGTCCGATCGCGAGCGTCGCGAAGCCCTGCGCCGGCTCGAGACGCTGCAGGCGGAGCGCAACCGCCGCTCGAAGGAGATCGGCGCGCTGCCGCCGGAGCAGCGCAAGGCGGCCGGTGGGGCGCTGAAGTCCCTGTCCGAAGAGATCGCCGCGGCGGAAGCGGCCGCCGCCGGCGCGGAGCGCCGCTTCGACGACATGATGCTCGAGATCCCGAACCTGCCGGCCGAGGGCGTGCCGGTCGGACCGGACGAGAGCGCGAACGTCGTCGTACGGACGGAAGGGAAGATGCCCGAGTTCGACTTCACGCCGCTGCCGCACTGGGACATCGGCCCGGCGCTCGGCGCGATCGACTTCGAGCGCGGCGTCAAGATCTCGGGCACGCGCTTCTACGTGCTCACCGGCGTCGGTGCGCGGCTGCAGCGCGCGCTGATCTCCTTCATGCTCGACCTGCACACGCGCGAGCACGGCTATCTCGAGATCTACCCGCCCGCGATGGTCAAGCGTGAGTGTCTGGTCGGGACGGGCAATCTGCCGAAGTTCGCGGACACCGTGTACCACGACGCCGAGGAGGACTTCTGGTTCGTGCCGACCGCCGAGGTGCCGGTGACGAACCTCTACCGCGAGGAGGTGCTCGACGGCGCGGCCCTGCCGATCAAGCACGTCGCGTACTCGCCCTGCTTCCGGCGCGAGAAGATGTCGGCGGGCCGCGACGTCCGCGGCATCAAGCGCGGCCATCAGTTCGACAAGGTGGAGCTCGTCAAGTTCACGCGGCCCGAGGACTCGGACCGGGAGCTGCTGTCGCTGCTCGACGACGCCGAGGACGTCTGCCGGCGCCTCGGCCTCGCGCATCGGGTGGTGCAGATGTGCACCGGCGACCTGAGCTTCACCGCGGCGATCAAGTACGACGTCGAGCTGTGGGCGCCGGGCTGCGGCGAGTGGCTCGAGGTCAGCTCGTGCTCGAGCTTCCGTGACTTCCAGGCGCGTCGGGCGAACATCCGCTACCGGCCGGCGCCGCAGGCGAAGCCCGAGTTCGTGCACACGTTGAACGGCTCCGGGCTCGCGCTGCCGCGCGTCCTCATCGCGGTACTCGAGACGTACCAGCTCGCGGACGGCTCGGTGCGCGTCCCGGCCGCCTTGCGTCCGTACCTGGGCGGCGACGAGCTGCTGCGGCCGGTCTGACGCCGAGCGCAGCGGGGCGCACGATCGCGCGAGGAGCGTCGCGCGGCCCGCGGTCGATTGCTAGAGCGGCCCGGATGCCGTCGGCCCAGCGAATCGAGGTGAACGGGATCGGGCTCGCCGTGACCGACCACGGCGGCGCGGCGGCGGGGCGGCCCCGGGCGCTCGTGCTCGCGCACGCGACCGGCTTCTGCGGCGAGGTCTGGCGGCCGCTCGTGCCCGCGCTGCGCGCGCGCTTTCGCGTCGTCACCTTCGACCAGCGTGGCCACGGCAACAGCGACAAGCCCGACGCGGCCTACGAGTGGGGGCGCTTCGTCGACGACCTCGCGGCTCTGCTCGAGGCGCTCGACCTGCGTGACGTGTACGCCGTCGGGCACTCGAAGGGCGGTGCTGCGGTGGCGGGCGTGGCGGCGACGCGTCCGGGGGCGATCGCGCGCGCGGCGTTGCTCGATCCGGTCCTCGTGCCGCGGCTCGCCGACGCGGGCGAAAAGCCCCCGAGCAACCTCCTCGCCGACGGCGCGCGCCGGCGCCGCATGCTCTGGGACAGCCGGCAGCAGATGCTCGAAGCGTTCGCCGCCCGGCCGCCCTTCGACGCGTGGCGGCGCGATTTCCTCGAAGCGTACGTCGAGGGCGCGACCACGGTGCGTCCCGACGGGCGCGTGGAGCTCAAGTGTCCCGGCGAGATCGAGGCGCGCGTCTACGAGGGCGGCGCCCGCTCCGCGAGCCTCGAGTACCTGCCGCAGATGGCGATCCCGACGTTGCTCGTCGCCGGCGGACGGAGCACGACGCTGCCGCCCGAGCTCGCGCGCCGAGCGTCGGCGATGCTGCCGCGCGGTCGCCTCGAGATCCTTCCCGGGGTGGGGCACTTCGTACCGATGGAAGCGCCCGACGACGTGCTGCGGCTGCTAGACGCGTTCTTCGGGGATTGACGCGTGTCGAGCCTTGCGCAGACGCGGCCGGGAGCCTTCCGGCTGCACGTCATTCTCCGCACCGAGCGTGAACGGGTCTCGCAGCGAGCGCACGAGGTAGCGCCACTGGCCGCGCATGCGGATGCCGGCCGCGAGGATGCGGCGCTGTGAGCGCATACGGGCCAGCTTGTCGGTTGCACGGCGTGTCATGCGTCGTCGTCGAAGCACTCCGCATGCCATCGCGGAGGACCGCGTGACGCCTCGACAATCGCGGCTGCGCGCGACCGCAGCGTCAAGTCTATGCGGGACGAGCGGCTGCCTGCGTCACGATCTTGGCAGGCCGCTGCGCCGCCACTCGTCCCCCGGGGAGGCAGCTTGAGGATCGTCGTCTGCGTGAAGCAGGTGCCGGAGATCTCGGAGCTCGAGCTCGACCCGGCCACGCGGCGCCTTCGCCGGGACGGCGTGCCGCTGATGCTGAACCCGTTCGACCGACGCGCGCTGCTCGAGGCGACGCGTCTTCGCGAGGAGATGGGGGGCACGGTCGTGGCCCTGACGATGGGGCCACCGCAGGCGGCGGACGCGCTGCACGAGTGCCTCTCGCTCGGCGCCGACGAGGCGGTGCACCTGTGCGATCGACGCTTCGCCGGAGCGGACACGCTCGCGACGGCACGAGCGCTCGCGAATGCGCTGCGGCGCATCGGCTTCGACCTGGTCCTGGCCGGGCGCTTCAGCATCGACTCCGAAACCGGTCAAGTGGGGCCGGAGGTCGCCGAGCTGCTCGGTATCCCGTGCGCGAGCGGCGTCAGGCGCTTGACGCTCGCCGCCGATGCGGCCGGCGCGACGTCGGCGCGCGTCGAGTGCGAGCGCGACGAAGGCTTCGTCGACGTCGACTGTCCTCTGCCGGCGTTGCTCACGTGCACCGATCGCTGGAAGACGCGCATGCCGATCGTCGTTCCGGACGATGCGGCCGCCACGACGCGCCCCCTCCGCAGGTGGACGTGCGAGGATCTCGGCGGCGACGCCACCGACTACGGGCAGAGCGGCTCGCCGACCTGGGTGGAGGACGTGCAGGCCGTGCCGTCCCGGCGGAAGAAGCGCATCGTCACCGTGGAAGATGGCCTCGACGGTGCGGTGAGCGCGGTGCTCGACGAGATCGCCGCGGCACGGGCGCGTGCCGAGAGCGACGCGCGCCTGCACACGCTGGCGCATGCACGGCGCGCCGATCCACACGGCTCCGTCTGGGTGCTGGCCGAGCGCAGCGCCGACGGCCGCCTGCGCGCCGTCACCGCGGAGCTGCTGGCCGCGGCCGACCGCCTGGCGGAGCGGCTCGAGGTCGGAGTCTGCGCGTACGTCGTGGCGCCCGATCTTCCGTCGGGGCAGCGGCCCGCGGACGACGTCGCAGGGCTCGCGGCGGAGCTCGGCAAGCTCGGAGCGGACGTCCTCCTGCGGCCGTTCGGTGCCGTGCCGGTGTCCGAGGAGCGCCAGCTCTGCGACCTCGCGGCGGGCGTGCGTGAATTTGCGCCGCGCATCGTGCTCGCACCGGCGACCGGCCTCGGGCGCGAGCTCGTCCCGCGCCTCGCCGCGCGCCTCGGCCTCGGGCTCACCGGCGATGCGCTCGGCGTCGAGCTCGACGAGCAGGGCCGGCTGCACCAGTTGAAGCCCGCCTTCGGCGGGCAGTTCGTGGCGCCGGTCCTGTCGCGTACGCGTCCGGAGATGGTGACGCTGCGGCCGGGGATCCTCGACCCGGCGCGCCCGAACGCCGAGCGCGGCGCGGCGAGCGTCCGCGTCCTGCCCGCGGTCGACGTGCCGCGCGAACGGAAGCGCGTCGTGCGCTGGACGGCCGAGCTGACGGCCGGCGTCGAGCTCGATGCCGCGTCGCTGGTGGTCTGCGTCGGGTTCGGCGCCGGTCCGAAGGAACGGCTCCCGCAGGTGGCGGCCCTCGCCGCCTCGCTCGGCGGCGTCGTCGCCGCAACGCGACGCGTCTGCGACTCCGGCTGGTTGCCGCGCCAGCTCCAGGTCGGCATCTCGGGGCGCAGCATCGCGCCGGCGGTCTACCTCGCGCTCGGGGTGCGTGGCTCGTTCAACCACATGGTCGGCATGCAGCGCGCCGGCCGCGTGATCGCGGTCAACCGCGACGCGAGGGCGGAGATCTTCGCGAGCGCCGACCTTGGGGTGGTCGCCGACGCGCCGAGCTTCGTCGCGGCGATGCTGCAGCGGATCGGCGTGCGCTAGCTAGGCGAGTCGAGAACTTTCTTCTCGACGATGCGCAGCTCCGGGTCGAGGCGGTAGACGATCGGGATGCCGGTTGCGAGGTTGAGCGCGAGGATCTGCTCCCGCGTCAGCTTCTCCAGGTCCATCACGATCGAGCGCAGGCTGTTGCCGTGCGCCGCGATCAGGACCGTCTCGCCTTTCTGCAGGGCCGGGACGATCTGCTTCTCGAAGTACGGCAGGGTGCGCGCCGCCGTGTCCTTCAGGCTCTCGCCGCCGGGCGGCGCCACGTCGTAGCTGCGACGCCAGATGTGCACCTGCTCGTCGCCGAACTTCTTCGCCGTCTCCGCCTTGTTGAGGCCCTGCAGATCGCCGTAGTGGCGCTCGTTGAGCGCGGCATCGCGCTCGATCGGGAGGTCCTTCTGGCCGAGCTCCTCGAGCACGATGTCGAGCGTCTCCAGCGCACGCGACAGCACCGACGTGAAGGCCCGATCGAAGCGGATACCGGCCTCGCGCAGCCGCTGCCCCGCTCGGTGCGCCTCCTCGCGCCCGCGATCGGTCAGCGGCACGTCGACCCAGCCGGTGAAGCGGTTCTCGAGGTTCCACTGCGATTCGCCGTGGCGGAGCAGGACGAGCGTCGACACGTGATCTCCTTCGTCGGGCGTCGGGGCGCGACCCTGAGCGACTACGCGAAGGGCCGCTCGCCTTCAAGGCGTGCTGGGGCTGTGTTAGCGTCGACGGGCCATGGAGGTGAAGCTCCGATGAAGGTCGTCGTCGATTTCGACAAGTGCAACAGCAACGCGGTCTGCCAGGCGGCGGCACCCGAGGTCTTCGAGGTGCGCGAGGACAACTTCCTCTACATCCTCCAGGAGAACCCGCCCGAAAGCCTGCGCGCCAAGGTCCAAGCCGCGGTGCGCGGGTGCCCGACCCGCGCGATCTCGATCGAGGACTGACTCAGCCCGTGATCGGGCGTTCCGGCTCGCCGATGCAGTACGCGCATCGGCAGAGACCTCGCAGCTCCGGGACGAGGTAGAAGGTCTCGTGTCCGTCCAACCACCGCAGGTACACGCTGGCATCGCCGACCAGCTCGAGGGTGTCGAGCGTGACGTCGCGACCGCCCGGCAGCTCGTCGCGCGCACGCTTGTCGGCGCACTCGTCGCAGGGACAATGGGCACGCAGATGGACGTGCGGCAGGATCGAATCGTGCCCGTCCTCCCAGTCGACGCCGAGCGCGTACCGCCCGACCGGCCTGGTTTGACGAATCCGGGGCTGCGCGGCCATCGCCACCATCGTAGGAGAGCCGCCGTGCGGCGACAAGCACGCGCCGCTGCGATCATCGGTCCGGCGCTGGCCTTGCTCACCGCGTGCCCGCCGTCGGCGCTCGCGGAGCCGATCCGCGCCGAGGACGCGGCCGCGCACGTCGGCGAGGAGGTGGTCGTCGAGGGCCACGTGTCGAACGTCGTGTGCTCGCCGCTCGCCTGCCTGCTGTCGTTCGCGACCGACTTCAGCGGGCTCGTCGCCTCGATCCCGGGTGACCGCGTCGCCGCGTTCCCGCCGCCCAAGGCGACGTACGACGCGCGCCGCGTCCGCGTGCGGGGAATGATCCACGAGAAGGCAGGCCGTTTGCGGATGGAGCTGCGGGACCCGTCGCAGATCGACGTGCTCGACGTCGTGGTCGGCGTCGGCTCGACGAGCAGCGCAGTCAAGCAAGCGGAACCGGTCACGCCGCCGCCCGTTCCCGAGGCGACCTTCGAGCGAGGCGACCCCGAGCAGGCGGTGGACGCGCTCGCTGGCGAGGCACCGGCGCCGACGCCGGGACCTGCGGCGGGTGACGGCTCGCGCATCGTCGACCCGGGCCGGTTCGAGCGGCCACCCGGTGCTGCGCGCGAGCGGCGGGAGCCTGCGGAGGGCGACGGGCTGGTCGCCGAGCTGCGGCGTGGTGGCGGCGAGGCGATGGTCGAGATCCGCGCGCTGCGCGAGGAGGTCGCCCGGCTCCAGGAGACGACGCGCGCGCTCTCCGACACGATTGCGGCGCTTCAGGAGCGCTTGACCGTCCTGGAGGAGAGCCGCCAAGCATGGAATCCCGGCGTCGACCCGTCGGCGTTGCCGGAGCTGCATCCCTACGTCGTCTCCGGCAGCCGCTCGACGCGCCTCGAGCCGGTCAGGCGCGGCTGGAGCTCCGAGAGGGTGTTGCGCGTCTACGGGGCGCCCCTCAACACGACTGCCGACGCCAACGGCTTCGTCACCTGGTACTACAGCAACGGTCGCGCGGTCACGATCGATCCGCGCGGTCGGGTCTCCGCGAGCGTCGGCTTCTGAGCCGGCGCCCCGCGGCGCTCACGCCGCCGTGCCGCCGGGCGGCAGCTTCTCCGAATCGGGTCCGCCGACCCGCTTGTCGCCCTCGTCGTCGTCGTGGCGCTCGAGCGAGTCGCGGAAGGCACGCAGCGACTTGCCGAGGAAGCTTCCCACCTCGGGCAGGCGCCCGGGGCCGAAGACGAGCAACGCGATCACCAGGATGACGATCAGCTCGGGGAAGCCGATGCCCCACATCGCTCGGATAACAACTCCTGGGATGCCGAGAGTCAAGCTCACGCCCGCTCCGTGGCCGGCACGGTGCGTCCATGGTAGCTGCGACCGGAATGGTGGAGGAGCGCGCTGCGGCGGCGGACGACGAGGCGCGGGCGGAAGCGGCGCCTCGGTTGCGTCTGGCACGCTCCGCCTCGATCGTCGGCGGCGCGATCCTCGTCAGCCGGGTTCTCGGCCTCGTTCGCGAGCAGGTGTTCGCCGCTTCGTTCGGCGCCGGGCGCGAGCTGGACGCGTTCGTCACGGCGTTCCGCATCCCGAACCTGTTCCGCGACCTGTTCGCCGAGGGCGCGCTGTCGGCCGCGTTCGTCACGTGTTTCACGCAAAAGCTCGCGCGCGAGGGTGAGGAAAGCGCGTGGCGGCTCGCCAACCTGGTCATCCACGCGCTGCTCATCGTGGTCGGCGGGCTCGTGCTGGTGGGCATCGTGGCGGCGCCGTGGATCGTCGGCGTCATCGCGCCCGGCTTCGCCGACACGCCGGGCAAGACGGAGCTGACGATCTTTCTCACCCGGCTCATGTTCCCGTTCCTGCTGCTCGTCGCGCTCGCCGCGGTCGCGATGGGCATGCTCAATGCGTGCGGCCGCTTCGGCGTCCCGGCGTCGGCGTCGAGCTTCTTCAACCTCGGCTCGATCGTCGTCGGGCTCGGCGCCGCATGGTGGCTCGCGCCGCAGTACATGAGCGCGGTGTGGCGCAGCACCGGGGCAGGGGGCGTCGCGGCGGGCGCCGCGGAACGGGCGATCGTCGGCATGGCGATTGGCACGGTGGTCGGCGGCGCGCTGCAGCTCCTCGTCCAGATCCCGTCGCTGTACCGCGTGCGCTACCGCTACCGCCCGATTCTCTCGTTCCGTGATCCCGGTGTCCGCCAGGTGCTCGCCTTGATGGGGCCGGCGACGATCGGTGCGGCGGCGGTGCAGGTCAACGTGCTGGTGAGCAACAACTTCGCGTCGCACCTCGGCGACGGCGCCGTGTCGTGGCTGAACGTCGCGTTTCGCTTCATGCAGCTTCCGATCGGCCTGTTCGGCGTCGCCGTCGGCGTGGTCGCGCTGCCGGCCGTGTCGCGGAGCGCGGAGCGTGCCGACTTCGCGGAGTTCAACGCCACGATCGCGCGTGCGCTGCGCCTCGTGTTCGCGCTCTGCCTGCCGGCGGCCGTCGGCCTCGCGGTGCTCGCGCCGCAGTTCGTCGGCCTCGTCTACGAGTACGGTCGCTTCTCCGCCGAGGACACCGCCATGGCGTCGCGCGCGCTGGTCGCCTACGCGATCGGCCTCGCGGGCTACGCCAACATCAAGGTGATGGTGCCGGCCTTCTACGCGCTCGGCGACGCGCGCACGCCGGCGCTGATCTCGTGCCTGTCGATCGCGGTGAACGCGACCGGCGGCTGGATCGTGGTGCACCGGCTCGGCGGTGGGCATGCCGGCCTGGCGGGTGTCACCTCGCTGGTCGCGCTGCTCAACTTCGCGCTGCTGTTCGGGCTGCTCAGCCGCCGCATCGGCGCCTTCTCCGGCCTCGCGACCGACGTCGGACGGCTGCTCCTCGCCTCGGCGGCCGTGGCCGCGGCGTGCATCGCGATACGTGCCGCCGTCGCCCTCGTCCTGCCCCTCGAGACGCCGCTCGGACGGGCCGCCGTGTCGGCGCTCGGCGTGGCGGGCGGAGCGGCGGCGTTCGCGGCGGTGGCTTCCGCGCTGGGCGTCGGCGAGGTCCGACACCTGATCCGCAGAATCAGCGGCAAGCTCGGGGGCGCGGCGCGCTGACTGCCGCTCGGTCCGGTGCTATACGCGGGCCGTCATGGCGTCGTCGGCGACCGCGAAGGAAGCGCACGTTCCGGCGATCATCGCCGGCTTCCCGACGCAGGTCGAGGCGTACGACCTGGACGCCTTCAAGATCGGGCTGGTGACGGTGCGCAACCTCGAGCAGCACGTCGACCGCGACCGCCTGCTGCACGACGAGACGACGGTCCCGCCATACTGGGCGATGGTGTGGGGTGGTGCGCGCGCGCTCGCGTCCCATCTGGCGACCCGACTGTCGTGTGACGGCAGGACCGCCCTCGACGTGGGCTGCGGGCTCGGGCTGGTCGCGCTCGCGGCGGCGCGGGCGGGCGCGCGCGTCACCGCGATCGATCGGGAGCTGGCGCCGATCGAGTTCCTGCTCGCGAGCGCAGCCGTCAATCGCACACGGGTCGAAGCGCTGGTCGGCGACATCACGACGGCGCGCTTCACGCATCGCTTCGACCTCGTGCTCGCCGCGGACCTGCTCTACGAGCGCGCGGAGTTCGACCGGCTGGCGCACGCGCTGGCCGATGTCGTCGCCGAGGGGGGCACCCTGTGGGTGGCGGACCCGCAGCGGGTCGACACCGCCGCCTTCTATCAGGCGCTCGATCGAGACGGTTTCGCGATACGCGAGATCTGCGTCTCCGAGGTGCGCGAGGAGAGCGCTTTGCTCAGGGTGCGTCTGATCGCGCTGCAGCGCGGCGATGCTTGACGGTGCGCGCCGCCGGCGCGTGGCCGCCGCGCAGCGCCTCGTCGAGAGCCCGCGGCGCCGACGGGACACCGGCGCCGGGCCATCCGGTCACTCGCCCAGCGCGCCGCCGTCTGCGTAGCGGTACTCGACCTGATGGTCGAGCAGCACCTGGCCGTCCTCGGTCATCCAGCCGAAGCGGGACGTCCGCTTGCCGTCGATCAGGTGGTTGACCAGCTTGACGCGGCTCACGGTCTTGCCGTTGTCCTTGGCGACGTGCCACGCCTTGAGGGTCACCTTGCCGCGCGTCGAGGCGCGGGCTGTCTTGCTGAGCTTTTTCTCTGCCATGGCGGTCTCCGTCCCGGGCTGCCGGTTCCGCTCTGGTAGCCGCCGGCTCATGCGGGCGCAAGGCGGCGCCGATCAGGGGAGGATGGACGGACGCGCGGCAGCCTCGGCCGGCCCGACGGGGAGGGGTGGGCGCGCGGGC
>JBFMAS010000238.1:0-7202 GCA_040755575.1 Thermodesulfobacteriota bacterium | reverse complement strand
TGCCGCAGCAGGGACGCGGAGCGCGCCGGGGTCGGGGCGGTGCGCGGTCCAGCCTTGCGCCCGACCGGCCTGAGCCGCCGGATCGCCGGCGACCCGCCGCCCCCGGTCCCGCCCGTCCCGCCGTTGCCTGCCGCCTTGGCCGTCTTCGCCGCCCTCGCCATGCTCGACGGCAACGTATCACAGGTTTTGCGCGGTGATACCGCACGCCGCCGGGAAAAATCAGCCGTCGAGCAGCGCCGCCGCGACCTCGGCCAGGGCGGGTGCCTCGGGCGCGTAGCGGATGCACAGGCTCTGTGCGCGCTCGCTGTGGAAGCGCATCCGGTGCTCGACGACGAAGCCGGCGCCGCCGTGCAGGTGGTGGCCCGTCCAGCACAGCCGCTTGAACGCCTGCCCGACGTAGGCGCAGGCCGACGCCAGCTCGGTGCCCTCCTCGGTGCCCGAGCACACGCGCGTGATCGCCTGCCAGGCGAGGTGGCGCGCCGCGGTGCAGGCCGTCCCCATGTCCGCGATCTGGTGGCGGACCGCCTGGAAGAGCGCAATCTTCTGGCCGAACTGCTCGCGCTCCTTGACGTACGCGACGGTCATCTCGAGGACCGCCTCCATGCCGCCCACCATCTCGGCCAGCGCGAGCGCCACCTGGCGGCGCCAGGCCCCGGCGAGCGGCACCGCGGCCGCACCCGGCGCGCCCAGGCGCCCCGTGACCGGCGCTCGCTGGTACTCGACGTGCGCTTGACGGTCGCCGCCGAAGGTCTTGATCGGCGCGAGCCGGACGCCGGGCGCGCGGCGCTCGACCAGCACGAGGCTGATCCCGCCCGCCTCGCGGGCCGCGACCAGGTGGAGGTCGGCCTCGGCCGCGTCCGGCACGTACGCCTTGGCGCCGCTCACCGCCGCGCCGTCCGCCGAGGACACGACCTCGCTGCGATACGCGCGCGGCTCGCGCGCGCTCTCCTCGTCCAGCGCGACGGCGAGGATCCGCTCGCCGGTGGCGAGCTGCGGCAGCAGCGGATGGCGCGGCTCGAGGTCGGCGAGCAGCGCCGCCGCGCGGATCGCGCCGACGATCGGCCGCGGCACGAGCGCCCGCGCGCACTCCCCGACGAGGCACGCGAGATCGACCAGCGAGCCGCCGGTCCCCCCGGCCGCCTCGGGCACGCCGACGGCGAGCCAGCCGAGGTCGGCGATCTGCCTGCGCGTCGCCTCGTCGACGCCGGCGGGCTCGCTCTCCCACGCGAGCAGGCGCTCGGGAACGCACTGGCGCGCCGCGAGCTGCCGCACGGCGGCCCTCAGCTCCTGCTGCTCCGGGGAGAACTCGAAGTCCATGCGGGCCGCTCCGTTCGTCCTACTTGCGCGGCAGGCCGTAGCCCATGAAGCCGATGATGTCGCGCTGCACCTCGTTGGTCCCCCCGCCGAAGGCGAGCATCGGCGCGATGCGGTAGAGCCACTGCATGCGGCCCTCGGCGAGCGCCGTCGCCTCCTGCGCGTGCGTCTGCCCGTTCAGACCGAGGATCTCGCAGCCGGCGTCGGCGATCCTCTGCGTGAGCTCCGAGACGTAGATCTTGGCCATCGACGACTCCGCCGCCGGGACGCCGCCGCGGTCGAGCGCGACCGCCGTCTCGAGCCCGAGCATGCGTGCCGCGTCGATCTCGACCTGCAGTCGCGCGAGGCGCTCGCGCACCCACGGGTCCTCGCGCAGCGCGCGCCCGTCGACGACGCGCTCCTTCACCGCCGCCACCAGCGCGCGGAAGTGGCGCCGCGCCATGCCGATCGAGCCGATCGACAGGCGCTCGAAGTTGAGCGCCATCGCGGCGTAGTAGAAGCCCATGCCGCGCTCGCCGATCAGGTAGCTGCGCGGCACGCGGACGTTGTCGAGGAACAGCGCGTTGGTGCGCAGCCCGGGCCACACCCAGATCGGCTGCACGCTCACGCCGGGCGCGTCCATGGGCACGATCATCATCGAGATGCCCTTGTGCTTCGGCGCGTCGGGCTCGGTGCGCACGGCGAGCCAGTTGTGCGTCGCCATGTGCGCCATCGTGTTCCACATCTTCTGGCCGTTGACCACCCACTCGTCGCCGTCGAGCACGGCATGGGTGCGCAGGGACGCGAGGTCGGTGCCGGCTTCGGGCTCCGAGTAGCCGAGCGCGAAGTCGATCTCGGCGTTGCTGATGCGCGGCAGCCACTCGCGCTTCTGCTCCTCGGTGCCGATGCGCATGATCGTCGGCGCGACCGACGTCGCGGTGAGCGGCAGCATCGGCGCCCCCGCGGTCTCGATCTCGTCGATGAAGATCCACTGCTCGACCGCGGTCTTCTCGAGGCCGCCGTACTCCTTCGGCCAGGCGAGCCCCCACCAGCCGCGGTCGCGCAGCGCCTGCAGGAACTTCAGCGCGCGCGGGCCACGGCCCTCGTTGCCGACCTCGCGCGTCTCGCGCGACAGATCCTCGTCGACGTGCTCGCGGATGAAGGCACGCACCTCGTCGCGCCAGGCGCGCTCGCGCGGGGAGAGGTCGTAGTTCATGCGGCGGACAGTGCCACGGCGCGGGCCCGCTTGGAAATGCGCGCCGCGTCAGGCTGGTCGCAGCCGCGGCAGGACCTTCTTCTCGAACAGCTCGATGCTCTCCCAGCCGAGCTTGGCCGGGATGCCGCCCATCAGCGGGTGCAGGATGACCCTGCCCTGCTGCTGCGCGAGCGCGACGCACTCGTCCGCGGTGAGCACCTGGTAGACGCCGCTCTTGCGGACGTCGGCGACCGTCTGGCCCTCGACGTGCACCTGCGAGCGCTGGTCCGGCGTCTGCCAGGCGGCATAGGTGCGCGCGTCGTACAGCGCGTGCTCGCCGATGCGCGCCCAGTCGCGCTCGGGGTCCTCGCTGACGTGCACGAAGCCCGGTCCGCCGGGCAGGCTCACGAAGCCTCCGCCGAACCCGACCGCCCTGCACTCCTCCTCGTAGACCTCCTTCAGCCTCGCGTCGCCGATCGCGGGGAAGAAGCCGCAGCGGAGCCGCGCCGCGCGCCGCGCCGCCTTCTCGGTCGAGCCGCCGATCATCACCACGGGCGCCGACGCCGGCTTCGGCGTCACGCGCACGGTGCGCCCGCGCCACTCGAACGGCTCGCCGGTCCACGCCTTGCGCATCACCTGCACGTACTCCTCGAGCAGCCGGCCGCGCTGCCTGCGCTCGACGCCGGCCATCTCGAACTCCTCGGTCCGGTAGCCGAGGCCGGCGACGAAGCTCACGCGCCCGCCGCTCGCGAGCGACGCGATCGCGAGCTGCTCCGCGAGCCGCACCGGGTCGTGCAGCGGCACGAGCACCGCGGCGATGTTGATCGGGATGCGCTTCGTGCGTCCCGCGATCGCCGCCGCCAGCGTGACCGGCGACGACATGTAGCCGTCGTCGACGCCGTGGTGCTCGGACAGCACGACGACGTCGAGGCCCCGGTCGTCGGCCCAGGCGCACTGGTCGAGGCAGGCCGCGTACTGCTCGGCGTGCGTCGCCGGGCTGAACGGGGGAACGCGCAGGTCGTAGCGAATGCCGATCATCACCATGGCGCCGCTGTATCGGCCGCGACGGGCGTCTGTCCAGGACGGCGTCGATTGACCGCATGGCGGGGCTCGATTACGTCCGGGGCGATGGCGGCTCCGCGGCTGGTGATCGTCACCGGGAAAGGGGGCGTCGGGAAGACGACGGTCGCGGCCGGCGTCGCGCGCGCCGCGGTTGCGGCGCGCCGGCGGGCGCTGCTGGTCGAGATCGCGACGCCCGGCAAGCTCGCGAGCGTCCTCGACGTGCCTGCGCTCGCCGCCGAGCCGCGTGTCGTCGCCGAGGGGCTCGCCGCGGTGGCGCTCGACGAGGGCCGCGCGCTCGAGGAGCTGGTGCACGGGCTCATGCCGCTCCGGCTCCTGTCGCGCCGTCTGCTGTCGAGCGAGACCTTCCGCGTCGTCGCGGCGGCCGTCCCCGGGATCCTCCAGGCGGCCCTGCTCGCCCAGGTGGTCTCCTGGCTCGAGGAGCGCGATCGGCGCGGCCGCCCGCGCTACGACGTCGTCGTGCTCGACTCGCCGGCGAGCGGCCACTCGGTGCCGCTGCTGGCGACGCCGCGCACGCTGTCCGGGCTCGCGACGGTGGGCCCGCTCGGCGAGGTCATGCGGCGCACCTCGCGCTGGCTCGGCGACCCCGAGCTGACGCGCGCGCTGGTGGTCGCGATCCCGGAGGACTGGGCGGTCGCGGAGGCGGTCGAGCTCTACGAGTCGCTGCGCGACGGCCTCGCCATCCCGGTCGGCCGGCCGCTGCTCAACGCCGTCTTCCCGCGGCGCTTCTCGCGCACCGAGGAGGCGCTGCTCGAGGAGGCCGAGGCGGGCCACACGGTCGACCCCGAGCTGCTCGCCTCGGGGCGCTACTTCGTCGAGCGGCGCCGAGCCGCGCTTGCCCACGGCAAGGTGCTGCGCGAGGAGACCCGCGCGCGCCCGCTCGAGCTGCCGTTCCTGTTCGCGCGCGGCATGACCTGGGACGACCTCGACCCGATCGCCGACGCGATCGCCCCGGCGCTGGCCTAGGCGGGACGGCGCGACGACGATGGACGGCAAGGAGCCGGCTGCCGCGGAGCACGGCCTGTCGCACCTGGTGCACGACGCGCGCGTCGTCGTGTGCCTCGGACCGGGCGGCGTCGGCAAGACCACCAGCGCGGCCGCGATCGCGGTCGCCGCCGCGCTCGCCGGCAGGCGCGTCGCGGTCCTGACCGTCGATCCGGCCGCGCGCCTGAAGGACGCGCTCGAGCTGCCGCGCGACCCCGGCCGGCTGCACCGTGTGCCGCTGCCCGAGGACGCGCCCGGCACGCTCGATGCGATCCTGCTCGACGCGAAGGGACTGTTCGACGGGCTCGTCCGCCGGCTGTCGCCGAGCCCGGCGCTCGCCGAGCGCGTGCTGGCGAACCCGGTCTACCGCAACGTCGCCGGAGCGTTCGCCGGCTCGGACGCCTACATGGCGCTCGAGCAGCTGCTCGACATCGTGCACGGCGAGGACTTCGACCTGGTGGTGGTCGATACGCCGCCCGCGAGCCACGCGCTCGAGCTGTTCGACGCGCCCGAGCGCATCCTCGCGCTGCTCAACTCGCGCGCGCTCGAGTACCTGGGCGAGCCGGTGCGCATCCTGGGCGGCGCGTCGTCGCGGCTCGCGCGCACGCTGCTCTCCGCGGTCCTGTCGGGGCTCGAGCGCATGACGGGCCTGTCGCTGCTGCGCGACGTCTCCACGCTGGCGACCGACTTCGGCGTCGTGTCGCCCGAGTTCAAGAAGCGGGCGCAGGCGATCCGCGATCTGCTGCGCGCACCCGACACGCGCTACGTCCTGCTCGCCGCACCCGACCCGCACGGCGCGACCGACGTCCTCGCGTTCGCCGCCGAGGTCGACCGCGCCGGGGTCGCGATCGACGCGGTGATCGTCAACCGCGTGCTGCAGGACGGGCTCGCGACGCGGCGCAGCGCGCACGGCATCGACACGCGCCCCGCGTCCGACGACGGCACGTCGCCGCACGCGGTACGCCGCTGGCCCTCGCACCTCGCGCGCAATCTGGTCGCGTGCGCGCGCGACCTCGCCACGCTGCGCGCCGCCCAGCAGGAGATCATCGACCGCCTGCGCGGCGGTCTCGCGGCGATCGACGGCGGCGGACGGCGCGGCGCGCCCGCCGAGCGCGTCTGGGTGCTGCTGCCCGCGCTGTCGCCGGCGCCGACGAGCCTCGACGGCGTGGTCGCGCTCGCCCGCGCGCTCGAGGTCGGCCGCCCCCGCTCGACCACCGCGGCGTGACCCGCGGCTCGCGGCCCGTCAGAGCCTCTTGCAGCCGAGCGTGAAGGTGTCGCGGTCGAGCCCTCCGGCCGTCAGGTACGCCTCCACCGGGAGCGCGAGCGAGACCAGATAGGCCGCGATCCCGACCTCGGCGATCGTGCCCGCACCCTGCGCGGATGGCCGCGTCCACCACATCGAGGCATGCGGCGTACACTGGCGACGAGCCGAATGTCAACTTTTTTTGCGTTACGGCCCGCGCGGGCGGGCTCAGGAGCCCTGCGCGGCGTCGTCCTCGCTGGCCGGCTTGCGCGCGCGCGGCATGCGCGGGGCGCGCGGCGCGGCCGGGCGCTTGGCCGCCGCCTGCTGCTGGCGCTCGGCGAGCAGGCGATCGAGCTTGATGTTGACGTTGACGAGGCTGCCCTGTAGCGCCTCGATCTTGCTGACGATCTTCGTCAGGTCGCTGCGGGTCGGAAGGTTGAGCGCGGAGAGCAGGAGCTGCATGTTCTTGTCGACCTGGCCCTTGGTGCGGGCCGCGCGGCGCAGGGCCGAGGCGAGCGCGTCGGTGACGTGCGGGTTCGACAGGATCTCGTCGGCGAACTGTCCGAGCCGCTCCTCGCCCGCCCCGACGAGGCGCTGCCACAGCGACTCGGGCTGCTTTCGTTCCGCCATTGCGTGATGGTCCTTTCTGCGGCCGCGCCGTCGCAGGCTCGCTGCGCTCGATCCGAGCCTGCCGTTGCACTACAGTTCGGCCCGTGAGGCGGTCAAGGTGGATCAGCTCGCGCTCGTCCTCGGCATCCTGAGCGGGCTGCGCTTCGTCGCGCCGCACCTCGACGCCGCCGCGACCGTCGTCACGGCGCTGGCGATGCACGTCACGTACGCCGTCCTGTGCTGGATCTTCGCCTCGCAGCACCGGCGCAACGGCGCCGCGTGGAGCATCGCGGGCCTCCTCGGCGGCGCCGTGACCACCATCGTCCTGCTGGTCGCCAACGAGCGGCAGGCGAGCCGCGACGAGCCGCCCGCACCCTGAGCCCGGGCGCCGCGCCCGGGCGGAGCGTCACTCGCCCTCGGCGACGACGAAGGCGAGCGCGAGGTTCGCCGCGTGGGTGAGCGACAGCGAGATGCGCGCGATCCCGCGCCGCTGCGCCGTCGCGGCGGCCGAGCCCGACAGCGCGATGCGCGGCGCCCCGCCGCGCTCCCGCACGACCTCGATCTCGTGCCACGACGCGTGCCTTCCCCAGCCGACGCCGAGCGCCTTCATCACGGCTTCCTTGGCGGCGAAGCGCGCGGCGTAGCTCTGCGCGCGGCCACGGCCGCGCGACTCGCAGTACCGCTGCTCGCCGGCCGTGAACACGCGGTCGCGCAGGCGCGCGCCGTGACGCGCAGCCAGCGCCCGCTCGATGCGGTCGATCTCCGCGAGATCGACTCCGGTCGCGATCACCATTCCAG
>JBFMAS010000237.1:0-2614 GCA_040755575.1 Thermodesulfobacteriota bacterium | reverse complement strand
TGGCTCGCCCCAAGGTCCCGGGATCGCCGCCGACGCTCGCCGTGCGCGCTGCGCCCGTCGTGCCCGTCGTGCTGGCCGTGCTCGCCGTGCTGGTCTTGCCCGCGCCGGGTGGTGCGACGGCGAGCGACGCGGCCGCGGCCGCCGTCGACGCGGCGGCGTGTCCGCCGACGAGCGCGGTCGCGATCCTCACCAGCCCGCGCGTGCCGCGCGCCGGCGAGCCGCTGCGCATCATCGCCGCCACGGCGAGCGACGTCGACGGCGCGCTCGTCGTCGGCGACGTCCGGGGCGGGCTCGCGGCGATGAGCGAGGAGCGCCGCGGCGCCGCGCCGTGGTGGTGGACCGCCACCGTGCCGTCCGCCTCCGCGGGCAGCTACCGCGTCGCGGTCGGACGCGGCGCGGACGTCGCGGGCTGCGCGGTGGTCGTCGTCGCGAGCAGCGCCGCACGCGCGCGGCCGCGGCCGCCGGGCGCGGTGTGGGGCGTCGAGCGCGAGTGGGACCGCGGCACAGAGAGCCTCTACGCGGCGTGGGTCGAGCAGCTCTTCGCCGACCCGCTCGACGCCGAGCCGAGCTGGAAGGGGATCGGCGAGCTGCTCACCGATCCCGGGCGCAACCTGCTCTACGACCACCTCGGCCTCGACGAGGACTCGGGCGGCGGGATGGACCTCGAGCCGGACTGCGCCGACCTGCCCTACTTCCTGCGTGCCTACTTCGCCTGGAAGCTCGGGCTGCCGTTCGGCTACTCGGGCTGCTCGCGCGGCACGGCGACGTCGCCGCCGCGCTGCGACGGCTGGCACTCGAACCTCGACCCCGAGACGGCCGCGTCGGCGCAGGACGAGGTCGCGCGCTTCCTCCACTTCGCACGGCGCGACGTCGGCTGGGGCGTGCACTCGGGCAGCGGGCGGACGCCGGCCGCGGCCGACAGGACCGACCTCTACCCGACGCGCATCACGCCGGGCGCGATCCGTCCGGGCACCGTGTTCGCGGATCCCTACGGCCACACGCTGGTCGTCGTCGCGCGCATCCCGCAGAGCGCGGACGCGGGCGGGCTCCTGCTCGCGGTCGACGCGCAGCCCGACGGCACCGTCGCGCGCAAGCGCTTCTGGCGCGGCAACTTCCTGTTCGCGCTCGACCCGCGCCTCGGCGGCGCGGGGTTCAAGAACTTCCGCCCGATCGTCGAGCAGGGCTCGCGCCTGCGCCGCCTCGACAACGACGAGATCGAGCGCCACCCGGAGTTCGGCGACTTCTCGCTCGAGCAGTACGTCGCCGGCGTGGACGGCTTCTACGAGCGCGTCGACGCCATGCTGTCGCCGGAGCCGCAGGATCCGACGCGCGCGTTCCGCGAGACCATCGCCGCGCTCGACGAGCAGATCGGCGCGCGCATCCGCTCGGTGGCGAACGGCGAGGAGTACGTCGCCCGCAACCGCGGCACGATCGCGATGCCCGAGGGCGCGGCGATCTTCGAGACCACCGGCGCGTGGGAGGACTACGCGACGCCGTCGCGCGACCTGCGGCTGCTGATCGCGATCGACGTCGTGCGCGGCTTCCCGGCGCGCGTCGGCGAGCGCCCCGGGCGCTACGCGCTGCCGCCGGGCAGCGACCCGGCCGGCGTGCGCCGCGCGCTCGAGCGGCTCCTCGAGGAGGAGGCGGCCGCGCACCGCTTCACCTACGTGCGGAGCGACGGCTCCGAGTGGACCATCACGCTCGCCGACGTGCTCGAGCGCGCGACGGCGCTCGAGACCGCGTACAACCCGAACGACTGCGTCGAAGTGCGCTGGGGCGCGCCGCAAGGTAGCGAGGAGGCGCGCACGTGCCGGCGCCGGGCGCCGGCCGCGCAGAAGGCGCGCATGGAGCGCTACCGCGAGTGGTTCCGCGAGCGCCGCCGGCCGCCACGGGGGTAGTGGCCTTGATCGAGCCGCAGACGACCGAACCCGAGGCCGAGGCCGAGCCGGCGCGCGACGCCCTGGCCTCGACCGCGACGCGCTTCGACCTGCAGCCCGGGCGCAGGCTGTTCCACCTCGCGAACGGCACCGCGGTCGCGACCGCCTACGCGGTGCTCTTCACGCGCTCGCAGGTCGTGCATCTCTTCGGCATCGTCGCCTGCCTGGTCTACATCCTCGACCGCGTGCGCCTGCACTACCCCGAGATCTCGGCACGCCTGCCCTGGGCGGACCGCACCTTCCTGCGCGCCGAGGAGCACGCGCGCGAGGCGGGTGCGACGCCGTACGCGATCGCCATCCTGCTCACCATCCTGACCTTCCCGAAGCCCGTCGCGCTGATCGCGATCTACACGCTCGCGATCGCCGACCCGCTGTCGGCGGTGGTCGGCATCCGCTTCGGCCGGCACCGTCTGGTCGGGCGCAAGACGGTCGAGGGCTCGCTCGCGTTCCTGGTCGCGACCTTCGCGGTCGCCTCGGCGGTGCTCGCCTGGAGCACGCCGATGCCGCTCTCGACGCGCCTCGCGGCGAGCCTGGTGATCGGCGTCGTCGGCGCCGCGGTCGAGGCGCTGCCCGTGCGGATCGACGACAACATCACGATCCCGCTCGGGGTGGCGTTCGTCGCGTGGGCGGCGTGCGGGGTGTTCGGCATCGAGGTGTGACGGCGTGCGGCGCGCGCG
>JBFMAS010000236.1:0-2115 GCA_040755575.1 Thermodesulfobacteriota bacterium | reverse complement strand
CGATCGCGTCGTACGCGGCCGCGAGCTCGCGCCACAGGGCGAGCGCGCGATCGCCGCGCTCCCGCAGGTCACGGTCAGGCCGCATCGAGCGCTCCCTGCGGCACGCCGCGCGCGACGACCTCGCGGTAGGCGTCCGCGACCACCGCGAGCAGGCGGCGGACGAGTGCCACGTGTGCCGGACTCTTCTGCAGGTTCGCCTCGACCAGGTGCTCGAGCATGAAGCGGTAGAGGCGCTCGAGGTTCGCCGCGACCTCGCCGCCCGACGCGTGGTCGAGCGTGTGCAGCAACTCCGCGATCACCGCCTGCGCACGGCCGAGCCGGTCCGCGAAGCGCGCGACGTCCTGCGCGTGCAGGCCCGCCTCGGCCTCGCCGAGGAAGCGCAGCGCGCCGTCGAACATGAGGACGAGCAGCGTGCCGCGGTCGGCGGTCGCGAACTGCGTCTCCTGGTACTGCCTCGCGGTCTTCTGCGGCGTCATGAACATGATCAGGAGGTCCTTCCGAGCGCGCCGAGCAGGAACGAGCTCTGCGACTGGAGACGGCTCACGAGGAGCTCGAGGTTGGTGAAGGTGGCGCGCAGGTTCTGCTCGTACGCGTCGACCTGGCGCTCGCCGGCGTCGATGCGGTCCTGCAGCAGGTCGACCTGCTGCGTGACGCTGCGCGTGCGCACGTCGAGCAGCCCGCCCGGCTGCGTCACGCCGGTGAGGTAATCGTGCAGCCGGTCGAAGACGCCGCCCGCGGAGCCGCCGCCGGCGAACAGCGCGGCGACGCCGTCCTCGTCGGCGGCGAGCGCCTGGTCGAGCTTGCCGCGGTCGAAGGCGAGCGCACCGTCGCGCATCGAGCTGACGCCGACCTCGGCGAGCAGCGAGAAGTCGCCGACCGCGTCCTCGAGCGCCGCGCTGACGCTGGTGCGCAGACCAGACAGGAGGTTGCGCACCGTGCCGTCGAAGGCGAGCGGCCCGGCGAGCACGTCGCGGTCCTGGGAGCCCGTGTCCTGCACGACCTCGCTCTGCTGCGCGACGAAGGCGACCAGGTCGCCGAACGCGTCGACCACCTTCTGCACGTCGGCCGCGACGGCGTCGCCGTCGGTCTCGACCGCGATCGTCACCGGGCCGCCGGCGGCCTGGAGGCCGAGCGTGACGCCGGGGATGGCGTCGTTGACCACGTTGCCCTCGCGGATGAACGGCGTCGCGAAGCCGCTCACCGTGAAGCTCGCGTTCTGTGCGGCCTGCGTCACGGCGACGCCGAGGTCGGTGTCGTCCGTGACGATGGTCAGGTCGTTCGACGTGCCGGTCCCCTTGCTCGCGACGCGCAGGCGGTAGTCGGGCGCGCTCGACGTTCCGACGTTGACCACGGTCGCTGCGACGCCGGCGCCGAGGCCGTTGATCGCGGCCGCAAGCCCCGCGAGCGTCGTCGTGCCGTCCACCGCCACCGTCTGCACGTCGCGGCTGCCGAGCCGGAACGAGAAGCTGCCCGCGCCGGCCGCGACCGTCGCGTCGGCGCTGCTCTTGCCGGCCGCCGACGTGGCGATCGCGCCGCGCGCGAGCGCCGCGACCGTGATCTCGGTCGTTCCCGTGATCGCTCCGCTGCCCGCGGTGGCGCGCACCAGCGTCTCGTCGCTCGACGTCGCCTTGCGCGCGAGCGCGCTCGCCGGGTCGCGCAGCGCGTCGACGGCGCCGAGGAGCGCCGACACCTTCCCTTGCAGCGTGCCGAGCGCGGACTGCCTGCCCTGCGCGACACGCTGCTCGTCCTCGAGGAGCGTGACCGCACGGCGGCGCTCGAGCGCGACGAGCTGCTCGATGATGCCGTTGGTGTCGAGGCCGGTCGCGAGCCCGCCGATGCTGATCGTCGCCACTCAGCCCTCCCGGTCGACCAGCACGCCCTTCGCGGCGTGCATGCTCTCCAGCACCTGCACCCACTCCTCGGGCGGGATCTGGCGGATCACCTCGCCGGTCCGCGAGTCGATCACCTGGACGATCACGCGGTCGAGGTCGGGGTGCTTGCGGATCGACAGCTGCTGCAGCCGGAACTCCGGCAGCGCCGCCGCCGCGCCCGCGCTCGCCTGCTCGGCGGCGTCGGATGCGCGCTCGCCGTCGCGCTCCGCGCCGGGCAGGTGCG
>JBFMAS010000235.1:0-6731 GCA_040755575.1 Thermodesulfobacteriota bacterium | reverse complement strand
GAGCTCGTCGTCGATGACGGCCTTGAAGTTCGCCGCCGGCTGGGCGCCCTTCACCATGCGGCCGTTGATCACGAACGAAGGCGTGCCGGTGAGCCCGAGGGACGTCGCCTCGGCCTTGTCGGCCTTCACCTTGTCGAGCGTCTCCTTCTTGTCGAAGCACTGCTCGAACTTCGCCTTGTCGACCTTCTCGTTGGCCGCGAACTCGAGCGCCTTCTCCTTGACGTTCGCCGGCGTGACCTCCTTCTGCTTCTCGAAGAAGCCGCGGTACACCGCCCACGCCGCCTCGGGGCTCTGCTGCTTCATGCACTCCATCGCGATGGCGCTCGGCTCGGCCCAGGGATGGAACGGCAGCGGCAGGTGCTTGTAGCAGAAGCGGATCTTGTCCTTGTACTGCGTCAGCACCTCGTTCTCGAGCGTGTTGTACCCCTTGCTGCAGAATGGGCACTGGAAGTCCGAGTACTCGACGATCGTCACCTTCGCGTCCTTCGGACCGCGGCAGACCTCGTTCTTGAGCGAGACCTTGTCCATCACCGCCTTGGCCGGGTCGACCGTGACGTCGTCGACCTCGGCGAAGATCACGTAGCGGAAGTCGGCCGAGCTCGTGAACGGCACCTGACGGGCGCGCGGCGGCGTGCCGACCTGCAGGACGCCCTGCTTCGCGCCCTTGATGGGCGAGTCCTTCACCTCCTGCACGGTGACGGTCTCGCTCGGCGGGACGTTGTTCTTCTTGCGGTAGTACTTGACCAGCGTATCCTGATCTGCGGCGCGGGTCGCGGCCGGCAGCACGAGCCCCGGCACCAGCAACACGGCGAGCAACGCGATGGAACGGCGCACTGACATCGATCGTCCTCCTTGGGTTCCAGCCAGAAGTCCCGAAGGCGGCCGTTCTCCGGCGGCGTGGCGGACCCCTGGGCGACAGCAGTCAACGGTGCCCGCTCGGCGACGAGCGGTCAAGCGGCCCGGCGCGCGGCGCGCGACCGCGGGCGGCGCATGTCGGACGTCGGCTTGACGCACGTCGCCCTGCCCGTCGCCGAGGCGGCGGCGAGCGTGGCGTTCTACGAGCGCTATGCGGCGATGCGCGTCGTGCACCGGCGGCGCGACCAGGCGACCGGACGCGAGGTCGTGTGGCTCGCCGACGGCACGCGACCCTTCGTCATCGTGCTGATCGAGGTGGAGCGCGTCGCGGGAAGGCTCGAAGGGCTCGCGCACCTGGGGGTCGGCTGCGCGACCCGGGCCGACGTGGACCGCCTGTGCGACGCCGCCCGCGCGGACGGCCGGCTGCGCCTCGGGCCGCTCGACGCCGGCGCCCCGGTCGGCTACTTCGCACTCCTCGCCGACCCCGACGGCCACACGCTCGAGCTGTCGCACGGCCAGGAGGTCGGCCTCGCCGCGGGCGGCTCCTGACGCGGCTCCGCGCGGCGCACCGCTCGACCATGACGCGCTGCATGATAAGGAACGTGGATGGACCGCGAATACTTCCACCAGGACATGCGGCACTTCATCGACCATCGGGTCGATTGGGCCAGGTATTTCAAGCTCTTGCGCGGCTCGGACGGTGACGTCGCAGGCGAGGTCGAGACCTTCAAGGCGATCCTCGGCACGCTCGCCGAGATCTGCGAGGACATCGAAGCCGGGGCGAAGGAGCACTGGCACGAGGAGGTGCGGCTCGAGGACGGCCGCGTCGTCGTGCCGCCGCACATCGCGAGCGGCTACGACAAGCTCCGCCAGGCCGGTCTGGTCTGCCTGATCCTCGATGCGAGGTACGGCGGCTACGGGCTGCCGATCCTGCTCAACTCGGGCTACCTCGAGATGATCTCGCGGGCCGACACCAGCCTGATGACGATCGTCGGGCTGCAGGCCGGCGTCGCGGGGGACATCCAGAAGTACGGCAGCGAGGAGATCAAGCAGCGCTACCTGCCGCGCTTCGCGTCCGGTGAGCTGCAGGGCTGCATGGACCTCACCGAGCCGCAGGCGGGCTCGGACCTGGGCGGCATCGCGACGCGGGTCACCGAGGAGAACGGCCGCTTCTTCATCGACGGCGGGAAGATCTTCATCACCAACGGCGGCTCGGACGTGCACCTCGTGCTCGCCCGCGACGCCGCGACCTACGAGCAGTCGAAGGGGACGACCAACGGGCTCAGCCTGATGCTCTGCCCGGTCGTGCTGCCCGACGGCACGCGCAACTCGGTGCGCGTATCGCGCGTCGAGACCAAGATGGGGATCCACGGCTCGCCGACCTGCGCCGTCGAGTTCGAGCACGCCGAGGCCTTCCTCCTCGGCGAGCGCGGCAACGGCTTCCGCGCGATGCTCGACCTGATGAACCAGGCGCGCCTCGGCGTCGCGGCGCAGGCGATCGGCATCGCCGAGGCGGCCTACCGCCAGGCACGCAACTATGCAGCGGAGCGCGTGCAGTTCGGCGCGCCGATCATCGACCAGCCACTTGTCAAGTCGATGCTGACGCTGATGGCGCTCAACATCCAGGCGTCGCGCGCGCTGCTTTACCGCACCTGCGCGATGATCGACATGACCGAGGCGATCGCGCGCTACCTCGCCAGCGACCGCGACGAGCCCGGCCTCGACCGCCGCGCGCTGCAGGAGGAGCACGAGCGCAACACGCAGCTCGTCCGCTTCTTCACGCCGCTGTGCAAGTACTACGCGACGGAGATCTCGAGCCGCGTCACGCGCGCCGGCATCCAGATCCACGGCGGGCTCGGCTACATGGCCGAGTCGGCTGCGGGTCACTATCACTCCGACTCGATCATCACGACGATCTACGAGGGGACGTCGGAGATCCAGGCGAGCTTCGCGCTGCGCGAGATGAGCAAGGGTGCGCTGTTCACCGCGCTCGAGCAGACCCGCGCGGATCTCGAGCACCTCGACGACCGATTCCCCGAGGAAGCGAAGGAGGTGACCGCCGGCATCGCCGCGCTCACCGCGTCCCTGCCCGACCTCATGGAGGATCCGCGCTACGCGCTGCTCAACGCGAAGCGCGTGTGCGACATGGTCATCCACGTCGTGGTCGCTGCGGAGCTGCTGTTCCAGGCGGAGGCCGTTCCGGGCAAGCTCGAGCTCGCGGCGTCGTTCATCCACCGCTACATGCTGCTCGTCGACATGCACGCGAAGCGCATCCAGAGCGGCGACGTCAGCCGTCTCGAGCGCTACAACCGGATCCTCGGCCTGTGAGCGAGCCGTCCGGGGGCGGCATCCTGACGGCCGGCGAAGAGCAGGCCGTCGCGCCGCTGCGCATCGGCATCCTCGGGGCGGCGCGCATCGCGCCGATGGCGCTCGTCCGCCCGGCCGCCTCCGTGCCCGAGGTCAGGGTGGTCGCGATCGCCGCGCGCGACCCGCAGCGCGCCGGCGACTTCTCCGTCAAGCATCGCATCGAGCGCGCCTACCCGTCGTACGAGGCGATGCTCGCGGCGCCCGACGTCGAGGCCGTCTACAACCCGCTGCCGAACTCGCTGCACTGCGCGTGGACGATCCGCGCGCTCGAGGCGGGCAAGCACGTCCTCTGCGAGAAGCCCCTCGCCTCGAACGCCGACGAGGCGGTGCGCATGGCCGAGGCGGCCGCGCGCACCGGGCGCCGGCTGGTCGAGGCGTTCCACTGGCGCTACCACCCGCTCGCCGAGCGCATGCGGCAGATCGTTGCGAGCGGCGAGCTCGGCCGGCTGCGCGACGTGACGGTCGACTTCTGCATCCCGCTGCCGTTCCCGCGCGACATCCGCTTCGACTACGCGCTCGGCGGCGGCGCGACGATGGACCTCGGCTGCTACGCGATCCACCAGATGCGCCACCTGGTCGGCGCGGAGCCGGAGGTGGTCCGGGCACGGGCGCTCGTCCGCGCGCCGGAGGTGGACCGCTACATGGAGGCGGAGATGCGCTTCCCCGACGGGACCTGGGGACGCATGACGTGCTCGCTCTTCTCCGCGCGCCTGCTGAGTATCCGCACGGTGGTGCGCGGCGACCGCGGCGAGATGCGGGTGTTCAACCCGATCCTGCCGCACGTCTACCATCGCCTCACGGTGCGCACGCCGGACGGGACCCGCGCCGAGCACGTCAGCGGCGAGGCGAGCTACGTGTACCAGCTCCGCGCCTTCGTCGCGCACGTCCGCGACGGCGCGCCGGTTCCCACCGGGCCCGAGGACGCGGTCGCCAACATGCGGGTGATCGACGCGGTCTACGACCGCGCGGGCCTGCGCCGGCGCGGCACGCCGGCGGCCGAGGCGAGCAGCGCCGCGGCCGCGGCCGACGCGCTGCCCTAGCACCCCGTCCGCCTTCCGGCGATTGTCTCACCGCGGCGCGGCCGGCATCTTTGCGCGATGGAGATCAACGGCGTCGCGCACACCTTCTTGACGGTGAGCAACTTCGAGGCTTGCCGCCCGTTCTACGAGAAGCTGCTCCCCTTCCTCGGCCTCACGCCGATCATCCAGACCGACCAGATGCTGTACTTCGTCGGCGGGCGCACCGCGGTCGGCGTCGTGCAGGCCGAGGAGCGCTTCGGCGGCGAGCGCTTCGCGCAGTTCCGCGTCGGGCTGCATCACCTGTGCTTTCGCGCGCGCACGCGGGAGGACGTGGACGAAGTGCACCGGATGCTGGTCGAGCACGGCGCGACGATCGTCCACCCGCCGGAGGAAGGCCCCTGGGCGCCGGGCTACTACTCGGTGCTGTTCGAGGACCCGGACGGCATCCGGCTCGAGGTCAACTTCGTGCGCGGCAAGGGGCTCCTCGCGACGACGCCCTAGGAGGCTTGCGCGGCGTCACGCGGAGGCGGCCGCGGCGTCGAGCAGCGCCCGCGGGATCGGCACCCAGCGCGAGCGCACGTACTCGCCGAGGCCCTTCGCCTGCGGGTCCGCGCGCGTCGACGCCGCGACCCCGTCGCCGAGGAGCCCGACGACGACGAAGTTCAGCGCGAGGATGTTCGGCAGCTCGAAGCGCCGCACCTCCAGCGAGGCCGCTTCCGGAACGAGCGCGCGGAAGCGCTCGACGGTGAGGAAGCCGCGCAGCCAGGCGTACGCCTCGGGCGTCCGCGCCCACAGCCCGACGTTCGCGTTGCCGCCCTTGTCGCCCGAGCGCGCGCCGACCAGCGTCCCGAGCGGGCGGCGCTCCGTCGGGCCGTCCGGCGCGGCCGGCAGGGCCGGCGGCGCGAGAGCGAGGTCGCGCGCCCCCGCGTCCGCTGCCGGCGCCGAAGAAGGCACCGCGATGCGGCGCCCGTCGTCGGCCACCACGACCTCGTGAATCAGCTCGCGCGGCACGAGCGCCGGCCAGTAGACGCCGAACGGGCTCTCGGCACCGGGCGGCGTGGTCGCGAAGAACCCCGGGTAGCTCGCGAGCGCCATCTCGATCGCGGCGTTGGCGAAGGCGCGCCCGACCTTGGCAGCGTCGTGGTCCTTGACCGTGATCCGCAGGAGCGCCGTCGCCTCCTCGTTGCTCGTCGCGTCCTCCTTGTCGGTCCGGACGAGGCGCACGTCGACGCTATCGAAGCGCTCCTCGCCGCCGAGCGCCGAGAACAGCGTGCGCCGCACGAGCGCGGCCTTCTCCTCGACATCGAGACCGGTCAGCACGAACGTCATGCCGTTGCGGTAGCCGCCCAGGTAGTTGATGCAGACCTTGGTGTCGGGCGGCGCCGGCTCGCCCCGCACGCCGGAGACGAGCACGCGGTCGGGCCCTTGCTGCTCGAGGCGGACGCTGTCGAAGCGCGCCACCACGTCGGGATTCGCGTAGCGCGGCGACTCGATCTCGTAGAGGAGCTGCGCCGTCACCGTGCCGACCGAGACGAGCCCGCCGGTGCCCGGGTGCTTGGTGATCACCGAGCTGCCGTCCGCCCGGACCTCGGCGAGCGGGAAGCCCGGGTGCTCGAGCCCGGGCACCTCGCGGAAGAAGCTGTAGTTGCCGCCCGTCGCCTGCGGACCGCACTCGATCACGTGCCCCGCGACCACCGCACCCGCGAGGCGGTCCCAGTCGTCGCGCGCCCAGCCGAAGTGAAACGCGGCCGGCCCGACGACGACCGAGGCGTCGGTCACGCGCGGGCAGATCACGACGTCCGCGCCGCTCTCGAGCGCCGCGACGATGCCCCAGGCGCCGAGGTACGCGTTCGCCGTGATGGGCGTGACGCCGGCGTCGGCCAGGTCGCGGCCCGTCTCGAGGTGCGCGAGCTTCTGCCCCGCGGCCCGCAGCTCGCCGAGCCGCGGCAGCAGGTCGTCGCCCTCGACGTGCGCGACCCGCGCCTGCACGCCAAGCTTGGCCGCGAGGCGGCGCACGCGCTCGGCGAGCCCCGCCGGGTTGAGCCCGCCTGCGTTGACGACGATGCGCACGCCGCGCTCGACGGCGAGGCCGAGCACGTCCTCCATCTGGCGCAGGAAGGTCGTCGCGAAGCCGAGGGTCGGGTCCTTGGCGCGCGCCTTCCACAGGATGAGCATCGTCAGCTCTGCGAGGTAGTCGCCCGTCAAGTAGTCGATCGGGCCGCCCTCGATCATCTCGCGCGCCGCGGCCAGGCGGTCGCCGAGAAAGCCGCTGCAGTTCGCGATGCGGACGGGACGCGCCGCAGCGCCGCCGCCGGCCGCGCTCACCGTCCCGTCCACCTGGGCGCGCGCTTCTCGCGGAACGCGCGCGGCCCTTCCTGGGCGTCCTGGCTCAGGTAGACCGGCTCGAACAGGCGGTCGCCCTCGTCGAGGGCCGCGGCCCAGCCCCGCTCGGCGGCGGCATAGACCATCGCCTTCGACGCGCGCACGGAC
>JBFMAS010000234.1:0-2205 GCA_040755575.1 Thermodesulfobacteriota bacterium | reverse complement strand
GCGCATGACCGAGCATTGCCACAGGGTCCCCGCGAAGTCACGTCGCGCGCTCTGCAGGCGCGGCCGCGGACACGTTGGCAAACGCGCCTCTTGTGCGGGACGCACAGCACCCGCGTGACCGCGCGGCTCGCCGCGCACGGCCCCGGCGCGCGCGCGGGCGCCGCGTCGGCGCTCGACATCGTCACCTTTTCGGCGCTTGCGTCACGCCGTCGCTGCGCGCCCGCTATGGCGCCGTGCCGCGGCACGCTTCCGAGCATGGAACTTTCTCGTGCGCGACCCATGGCACCTCCGTTGCTGAACGGCGCTGCACGGGGAGGGTCCGATGCGGTCGAGTGCGGTGCGGTGTTCGGTTTCTATGCTTGTAGCCCTGTCGTTCGCGACGGCGGCGCATGCGACGACGTGGGTGGTCCCCGAGCAGGAGGAGATGCTGGACACCGCGGATGCGGTGGTGCTCGCCACGGTGAGTGGCTTGCGCAGCGTCGAGGCCTTCGACGGCTCGCAGATCGCGACGGAGGTCACCCTGCGGGTGCACGAGGGCTACAAGGGCGCGCGCGCCGGCGATCGCCTCGTGCTTCGCGAGTACGGCGGCGCCGTGGGCGAGTCGCGGCAGTGGATCTTTGGCTCGCCGGAGTACAGCGTCGGCGAGACCGTGCTCGCGTACCTCAAGGTCGACGAGACGGGCGTGCTGCGGACGCACCACCTCGGCCTCGGCAAGGTGGGCGCGCGGGTCGCGAGCAACGGCCGCATCTGGCTGTCGCGCGTGAGCCCGAAGGGACACGGGCGGCGCATCGAGTCGCTGAGCCACTTCCTGCGTCGCATCCCGCCGACGCTGCGCAACGCGGAGCCGGTGATCGCGAACGCACCGCAGCTCGTCGGCCGCGCGCAGGCGACGACGCAGTTCCGTCTGATGCAGCCCGCGTCGCGCTGGTTCGACCTGCCCGTCCACGTCTGGGGTGACGTGTCGGGCGACTCGTTCATCGGCGCCTCGGGCAGCCGTCAATCGATCGTCGAGGCGGCGGCCGCGTGGAGCGGGTTGGCCGGCTCGACGATGGACGTGCGCTACGACGGCGAGCGCAACGGCGGCGGCTTCCAGTGCGTGCCTGGCGCGCTCACCATCTCGTTCGACGACCCACGCGGCGAGATCGACGATCCGAAGAGCTGCGGCGGCGTGCTCGCGGTCGGCGGCTTCTGCGCGAGCGGCAGCGTCCGCGCGGGGACGCCGTACCAGACGATCACCTCGGGCTCGGTGGTGTTCAACAACGGCTGGAGCGGCTGCGGCTTCTGGAGCAAGAGCGACTTTCGCAACTTCAAGGAGGTGGTCACGCACGAGCTCGGACACGCGCTCGGCCTCGCGCACTCGGCCGACGGCCAGACGAGCAGCTCGTTCGTCAGCGACGCGACCATGTACTGGATGGCGCACTTCGACGGCCGCGGCGCCGGCCTGCGCGACTACGACCACGGCGCGATCGCCTACCTCTACGACGACGGCGGGCCGAGCTCGACGCCGCGTCCGACCGCGACGCCGCGCCCGACGCCGACCCCGAAGTCACCGGAGCCGACGCCGACGCCGAAGCCCGCCAATCCGAGCGACGTCGACGGCGACGGCGTGCGCAACGCCGACGACAACTGCGCGAGCGCGGCGAACGCCGACCAGGCCGACCGCGACGGCGACGGCATCGGGGACGCGTGCGACTCGTGCGCCGACCTGCCGAACCAGCGCGCCGACCAGGCCTGCACGCTGCTCTCCGGGCGCGCGACCATCACCGGCTCGTCCCGTCCCGAGGCGCAGCTCGTCCTCGACGGCAGCTTCGGCGGCGTCGTCGACACGCGCACGGTGCAGACCATCCGCTTCGAGCTCCAGGGCAACGGGCAGTCGTACGCCGTCGCGCTGCCGCCGGGCGCGCTACGGTCGAACCGCTACGGCAGCACGGCGTACTACAGCACGCGGACGCTCGCGGTGAGCCTGCGCCGCGCCTCGAAGGGCGGCATGCTGGTCGGCCTGCGGGTCGTCGCGCCGGAGGTCAAGGCGCTGATCGGCGACTCGCTCGCCGTGCGCGTCGTCCTGCCGAGCACGAGCGCCGCGATGAGCCTGCCGTGCGCGACGCGCAAGAGCAGCTCGCGCAGCGTCACGCAGTGCCAGGCGAACCAGACGACGGGCACGACGCCGCGGCCGCCGACGTCGCGCGGCGGCCGCCCGACGCGAGG
>JBFMAS010000233.1:0-2073 GCA_040755575.1 Thermodesulfobacteriota bacterium | reverse complement strand
CGAATCCGAATCCGTCGCGGAAAGGCCCCTTTGAGGGGCCAGCGACGGCAATTCCCCCGGCTCTGCCGGGGGATCCTTAATCCGAGGCCGGGGTCGAGCGCCGCCTCTTTCGGGTGGCGAGGCGGATCGGGCGGTCCGGCTTCGTGGGTGCCCTCGTCTTCGTGCTCGTCCGTGCGCGGCTCCGGGCCGCCATCGCCTGTGCGCCTTGCGTCGCGACGTCGGCTGCGCGGAGCTCCGAGCTCAGGGCGCGACGGATCACGTCCGCCTGGCGCTCCGCCTCTTCGGCCCGCTCGGAGTAGCCTTCGGCGATCACGCGCAGGCCACGGCTTCGAACGCGATCCGCCATGCGCCGGCGCAGCGCGGCGGCCTCCTCGAGGGCCCGCAGCGCGGTCCACATCGCCGCCTCGACGCGCTCGTCCTGCTCCGCGAGGAGGCTCTCGGCGCTGAACCGATGGCCGATCCGGCAGCGAAAGCGCAGCAGGTGGCCGTCGTCCGCCTCCCACAGCGCGCCGCCGCACTCCGGACAGCCGTACGTCGAGGGCTGGCCGTCGTCGTCGGGTGCCTGCGTCTCCGTCGCGATGGTCGACCTCTTGTGCCGTCGCTCCTTGCTCCGGCTCGCCACGGTCATCGCTCCTGTTGCGCGGCGCTCGGCGGCGAGATGGTGGAGCAGCGGCGCGATCTCCGCCACCGGTACCACGTAGTCGACGTCCGTCTTCTGGATCGCGCTCATCGGCATGCTCGCGAACGGCGCTTCGCTCGCGTCCTGGACGATCGCCACGCCGCCGTGGCGCTTGATCATCGACAGGCCGTGCGTGCCGTCGTCCAGCATTCCGGACAGCACGACCCCGACGACGCGCGGCCCGTAGGCAGCGGCCGCGGAGCGGAACAGCGGATCCACCGCCGGCCGGAAGCGGTTCTCGTGCGGGCCGTGCGTCAAGCGCACGCGGCCGGGCTCGATCAGCAGATGTCGGTCCGGCGGAGCGACCAGGATGCGGCGGTGTCGTAGCTCGTCGCCGTCGCGCGCGTGGGCGACGGGCCACGACGTCGCGCGCCCGAGTATGTCGGGCAGCTGGCTCGGCGCCTCCGGCGAGGTGTGGACGACGATCAGGAGCGTCGCCGGCAGGTCGCGTCGCAGGTCCCGTACGATTCGAACCAACGCGGTGAGACAACCCGCCGACCCGCCCACCACGATCACGTCCCGTGCCGGCACGTCTCGTCTTCGCACCGCGCCAACGTGGGGTCAACGACCTCGCCGCGAGCGCGCCGCGCGCGAAGCGACGCGTGACCACCTGCGGCAGCGCGGCATTTGACAGCGCCACGGGCATCTCCCAGCATGCCGGTGATGCCGCCGGCGTCTCGCGGCACGGAGGGGTGATGAGCGAGAACGTCGTCGAGACGACGCACGGCCGCGTGCGCGGTGTCGTGCACGCGGGCCACGTCGCGTACCTCGGGCTGCGCTACGCGATGCCGCCCGTCGGCCCGCGTCGCTTCACGGCGCCGGCGCCTGCCGAGCCGTGGGCTGGGGTGCAGGAGGCGGAGCGGTTCGGCTTCGCCTGCCCGCAGCCGCCGAGCGTGCTGCCCGGCATGGAGCCCGGACCGCAGGGCGAGGACTGTCTCTTCCTGAACGTCTACGCGCCGCGCGGCGGCGGCGGCCGCAAGCCGGTGCTGGTGTGGTTGCACGGCGGCGGCTTCAGCGCCGGCTCCGCGGCGCAGGCGATCTACGACGGCGGCAGGCTCGCCGCGCGCGGCGACGCCGTCGTCGTCACCGTCAATTACAGGCTCGGACCTCTCGGCTTCCTGCACCTGCCCGCGCTCGGCGCGGACGTCCCGGGCGCGGTGGACGACCCGGGGCTGCTCGATCAGCTCGCCGCGCTCGCCTGGGTGCGCGACAATGCCGCCGCCTTCGGCGGCGATCCCGGGAACGTGACCATCTTCGGCGAGTCGGCAGGTGCGATGTCGGTGGCGACGCTGGTCGCGTGCCCGGCGGCGCGCGGGCTCGTGCGGCGCGCGATCGCGCAGAGCGGCGCCGCGCAGGCGACTCTCGACCGCGACACGGCCGCGCGGACGGCGCAT
>JBFMAS010000232.1:0-33178 GCA_040755575.1 Thermodesulfobacteriota bacterium | reverse complement strand
GCGGCGCCGCGAGCTCGACGCGATGCTGCTCGAGGCCGCGCGCGAGCGCGGCGTCGAGGTCCGCGAATCGGTCAAGCTGCTCGGCGCCGAGCGCAGCGCGGACGGGATCCGGCTCGACACCAGCGCAGGGGCGCTTCTCGCGCGCGCGGTGGTCGGCGCGGACGGCTCGGGCAGCCTCGTGCGCCGGACGCTCGTCGCCCGCGACGAGGGCTTCCTCGCGCGCGCCGTGATGGCCGACGTCGCGATCGACGCCGACGCTCCGCCGCAGTGCTTCGAGTTCGACTTCCGCGAGGTTCCGCAGGGGCTCGCGGGCTACGCGTGGTCGTTCCCGTGCCTGATCGAGGGCCGGCCTCACTGGAACGTCGGCGCTTACTCGATCACGCGCCGCGGGGAGGGCGAGCGGCTCGCGCGGCTGGTCGACGAGCGCGCCCGCGACGCCGGCGCGCAGCGCAAGGCGCACCCGATCCGGCTGCACCGCCCCGGGGCGCGAATCTGCGCGCCGCGGGTCCTGCTGGTGGGGGATGCGGCGGGCGTCGACCCGCTGCTCGGCGAAGGGATCTCGTTCGCGCTGCAGTACGGTCAGCTCGCGGCCCAGACGCTCGCTGCCGGCTTTGCGGTGGACGACCTGCGCTTCGGTGATTATCAACGACGGGTCGCGCGCTCGCCGATGGGGCGCAAGCTCCGGCGCCTCGGGCTCGCCGCGCGGCTGCTCTACGGGCCGTCCGGACCGCTCTGGTTCCGGCTCGTCCGCTTGAGCCGCAGGGCGCAGATAATCGGTATGAATTGGTACAACGGGGTGGCAAACTGAACGGCAGGCATTCGGTATCCCGGCAACCCCGACCGGGCTGCCGTCGCGAACGGGCGTAGCGCCAGCGCGCCGACCCGATCCACGGAGGAAAGCATGTCAGAGGCAGTGATCGTATCGGCGACGCGCACGGCGATCGGATCGATGGGCGGCGCGCTCGCGAGCCAGCCGGCGACGGCGCTCGGCGCCGTGGCGATCCGCGAGGCGCTCAAGCGCGCCGGCGTCGAGGGCAAGGAGGTCGGGGAGGTCATCCTCGGCAACGTCCTCTCGGCGGGGCTCGGGCTGAACGCGTCGCGCGTCGCTTACCTCGAGGCCGGGATCCCGAAGGAGGTGCCTGGCTACGGCATCAACAAGGCGTGCGGCTCGGGCCTGAAGGCGGTCGCCAACGCGGCCGCGGGCGTGATCGCGGGCGAGTACGACGTCGCGGTGGCGGGCGGCATGGAGAGCATGTCGAACGCGCCCTACCTGCTGCAGAAGGCGCGCTTCGGCTACCGCCTCGGACACGCCGAGATGCTCGACTCGATGATCGCGGACGGCCTGTCGTGCCCGATCAGCCACGTGCACATGGGCGTGACGGCGGAGAACATCGCCAAGAAGTACGAGATCGGCCGCAAGGAGCAGGACGAGTTCGCCGCGGAGAGCCAGGCGCGCGCCGCCGCGGCGCAGGCGGCAGGCAAGTTCCGCGCGGAGATCGTCCCGGTCGAGGTGCCCGGCAAGAAGAAGGGCGAGAGCGTGCAGTTCGCGGTCGACGAGTTCCCGCGCGCCGACACCACGGTCGACAAGCTGTCGGCCCTGAGGGCGGCGTTCCAGAAGGACGGCACGGTCACCGCGGGCAACGCGTCGGGCATCAACGACGGCGCGGCGGCGGTCGTGGTGATGAGCGCGGCCGCGGCGAAGGCACGCGGGCTCAAGCCGCTGGCCAAGATCCGCGGCTGGGCGTCGGCCGGCGTCGACCCGTCGATCATGGGCATGGGGCCGTGGCCGGCGGTCGAGAAGGTCCTCGCCAAGGCGGGCCTGCGCAAGGACGAGATCGACCTCTGGGAGCTCAACGAGGCGTTCGCGGCGCAGTCGCTCGGCGTGCTGCGCGAGCTCAAGCTCGACGGCAAGAAGGTCAACGTGCACGGCGGCGCGATCGCGCTCGGACATCCGATCGGTGCGAGCGGCGCGCGCGTCCTGGTTACGCTGCTGCACGCGATGCAGGATCGCGACGCGCACCTCGGCGTCGCCTCGCTGTGCATCGGCGGCGGTCAGGGCATCGCCATGATCGTCGAGCGCTGAGGCGCGCGATCCTCGATCGGGCGGGACGGGACGGGCGAGCGCGGCGACGCGCGCCCGTCCCCGCCCGGTGGCGGAGGTGGTGGCGATACCCGGGCACCGGGCGAGCGGAGATGCGGCCGTGAGCGCGGCCGCGTTCTTCGACATCGACGGGACGCTGCTGTCGGTGAACACGGCGCCGCTCTACGCGCGCTACCTGCGCCAGCACGGCCGCGCGCGCCGGCGCGACCTCCTGCGGACCGCGTTCTACCTGCTGCAGTACCGCCTGAACCTGCTCGACATCGACCGCGCCATCTCGCGCGCGAGCGGCTTGATCGCGGGACAGCGCGAGAGCGACGTCGCCGAGTTCTGCGAGCAGTGGTACCGCGACGTCGTCCGCGCGTACCTCGTTCCCGAGATGATCGCGATCCTCGAGCAGCACCGTGCGGCGGGACACGCGCTGGCGCTGCTGTCGAGCAGCACGAGCTACCTCGCGCAGCCGCTCGCGCGCGAGCTGCGCGTCGACAACCTGCTGGTGACGCGTCTCGAGGTGATCGACGGCTGCTTCACCGGCCGCGCGATCGCGCCGGTCTGCTACGGAGCGGGCAAGGTCCACTTCGCGACCGAGTTCGCCGCACGGAGCGGGATCGACCTCGCGCAGAGCTTCTTCTACACGGACTCGGTGACGGACGTGCCGGTGCTCGAGCTGGTCGGCCACCCGCGTGTGGTCAATCCAGACCGGCTCTTGCGGCGGATCGCGCGCAAGCGGGGCTGGGAGGTCGTGGTCGACGGAGGGATGCGCGTTGGCGCGGCGTAGGACGACGTGGTGGTGGCTCGCGGTGCCGCTCGCGGGCATCGCCGCGTACGCGGGGTTCGTCGCGACGCTGTCGTACGTGGGACGCCCCGAGGCGCCGCCGGGTGCGCTCGCGCCGGCCGCGCCGCCTGCGGCCTCGCTGGAGGAAGCTCTCGTGCAGCCGGCCTCGCCGCCGGAGCTGCCCCGCGCGGCGATCGACGGCGCGCCGCCGATGCCGAGCGCGACGGCTGCCGACGAGCGTGCTGCGGCTTCGTCGGGCGGCGGCCAGAAGACGCGCGAGCGCGCGGCGAAGCGCAAGCTGCCGCGCGAGGACCTCACGGAGCAGGATCGTCGTGCGCTCGAGCGCGTCCTCGAGCGCGCCGCCGAGCAGCGCGATCCGCCTTGAGCGGCGCGCGCTGCGTACGCTGCGCGCGAAGCCGCTTGCCGAAGCCGTCGCTCGGGTCTATACCGCGTTGCCTTCACGCAGCGGCAGACGGCAACGCTCGCCGTCGCTTGGAAGAGCCGGGGAGGAGACGCGGTGAGTAGCGATTTGCAGGGCGGGGGCCGCGTTCCGCCGCAGAGCATCGAGGCCGAAGAGGCGGTGCTCGGCGCGATCCTGCTCGACAACCGCGCGCTCGACCGCGCCAACGAGATCCTGGTCGCCGACGACTTCTACCGCGAGGCGCACCGTCGGATCTTCCGCGCGCTGAACGAGCTCGACGACCGGCGCGAGCGCGCCGACGTCATCACGCTCACCGAGTGCCTGAAGCGCCGCGGCGACCTCGAGGCCGTCGGCGGCGCGGCGGCGATCGCCGAGATGGTCGAGCGGACCGCCACCGCGGCGAACGTCGACCTGTACGCGCAGATCGTCAAGGACAAGGCGGTGCTGCGCGCGCTGATGGAGGCGTCGACCGACATCGCGCAGCGCGCGGCGAGCGGAACGGGCGACGTCTCGGAGTTCCTCGACGACGCCGAGCGGATGATCTTCGAGATCAGCCAGCGCAAGATCCGCCAGCCCTACGCCCGCCTCGAGTCGATCATCGTCCAGTCGATCAAGACGATCGAGGCGCTGTACGAGAAGAAGGAGGCCGTCACCGGCGTCCCGACGGGCTTCTACGAGTTCGACCGCCTCACCTCGGGCCTGCAGCCGTCGGACCTGATCATCGTCGCGGGGCGGCCGTCGATGGGAAAGAGCGCGCTGGCGACGAACATCGCGCAGTACGCGGCCGCCAACTGCGGCGGGCGGGCGGTCGTGATGTTCTCTCTCGAGATGTCGAAGGAGTCGCTGGTGCTGCGCATGCTGTGCGGCGAGGCGCGCGTCGACGGCACCAAGGTCCGCACCGGCTACCTCGGCGACCGCGACTTCCCGCGTCTAGCGATGGCCGCCGGACGCCTCGCCGACCTGCCGTTCTACATCGACGACACCCCCGCGCTGTCGGTCCTCGAGCTGCGCGCGAAGGCGCGCCGCCTGCAGCGCGAGCGCGAGCGCGACGGCGGGCTCGCGCTGATCGTCGTCGACTACCTGCAGCTCATGCGCGCGCACAAGGACGTCGACAACCGCGAGCAGGAGATTTCGCTGATCTCGCGCTCCCTGAAGGCGCTCGCGAAGGAGCTGCAGGTGCCGGTGATCGCGCTCTCGCAGCTCAACCGCGCCGTCGAGTCGCGCGCCGACAAGCGGCCCATGATGTCCGACCTGCGCGAGTCCGGCGCGATCGAGCAGGACGCCGACGTGATCGCCTTCGTCTACCGCGACGACTTCTATAACAAGGCGTCGCCCGAGGAAGGCATCGCAGAGGTGATCATCGCCAAGCAGCGCAACGGCCCGCAGGGCACGGTCAAGCTCGCCTTCCGCAAGGAGTGGACGACCTTCGAGAACCTGAGCTCGCGCGAGGAGGACGAGCCGCTCGGCCAGTACGACGAGGCGGAGCTCTGACGCGCTCGCCGGGGCCGCGGCTCAGCGGCGGCGCGGCGCGAGCGCCAGCAGGCGCGCCGCGAGGCCTGCCGGGTCCGGCGCCGCAGCCAGCGCGCCGATCATCGCAACCGCGTCCGCGCCGGCCGCGAGCACGTCGGACGCGGTCGCCTCGGTGATGCCGCCGATCGCGACGATCGGGATTCGCACCGCCGCGCGCACCGCGCGCAGCTCGGCGAGCGTCCGCGGGCGCGACAGCGCGTCCGGCTTGCTGCCGGTCGCGAACATCGGCCCGAAGCCGACGTAGTCGGCGCCGCCGTCCGCTGCCGCGCGCGCCTCGGCGACGTCGTGCGTCGAGACGCCGATCACGAGCCGCTCGCCCGCGATGCGGCGGGCGTGCGCGAGCGACAGGTCCTCCTGTCCGAGGTGGACTCCGGCGGCGCCGCTCGCGAGCGCGACGTCGAGCCGGTCGTTGACGATCAGGCGCGCGCCGTGCGCCGCGGCGTCGGCGACCAGCTCGCGCGCGAGATCGAGAAACGACGACGCCGGCATCCCCTTGCAGCGGAGCTGCAGCCAGGGGACGCCGGCGCGCGCGAGCTTCTCGGCGAGAACGCGAAGCGGACGCCGGTCGGTGAGCGCCCGGGCCGCGTCGAGGATCGGGTAGAAGGGAGCGGCGACGACGGCGCCGGGCGGCCGCGCGCGCGGCCGCCCGGGCGCGTCGGTCACAGCCGCCGCAGCGGCATCTTCATGCTCGGGGCTCCACGTCCGCCGCGCGACAGGTCGGAGTTCGGCACGAACGGGAACATACGCCCCCATGGCTTCTTGCGGAACCCGGCCGGCGTCGGCGGCACGAAGGGCCCGGTCGGCGTCGGGATCGGCGTCCCGGTGACGACCGGCGTCGGCGTGCTCCCGGGCGTCGGGCTCGGCGTCGGCGGCATGAACGGCTGGGTCGGCGTCGGGGTGCTGGGCGGCGTCGGCGTCGGGGTGTTGAACGGCGTCGGGGTCGGGGTCCGGAAGGGTGTCGCCGTCGGCGTGACGGTCGGCGTCGGCGTCGGCGTCCGGGTCGGCGTCGGGGTGACGGTCGGCGTGACGGTCGGCGTGACGGTCGGCGTCGCGGTCGGCGTGACGGTCGGCGTGACGGTGGGCGTCGCGGTCGGCGTGACCGTGGGCGTCGCCGTCGGCGTCACGGTGGGCGTCGCGGTCGGGGTCGGCGTGACCGTCGGTGTCGGGACGTTCGGCGTCCCGGTCGGCGTCGGGGTCGGGGTGGGCGTCGGGGTCGGCGTCCGGGTCGGGGTCGGCGTCGGCGTGCGCGGCAGGTGGACGCCGAAGATGTTCATGCCCTTAGCGTAAGCGTTGCCGAGGAAGACCGAGCGAACGCCGAACTCGAAATTCGGATCGTTCGGAGCGATGATCCGTCCAATGAAGACCGATGACGGGTTGGCGAGCGAGCCATTGCCGATCTGGCTGTTGATGCCCTTGATGTAGACCTCGAGATCGGCTGGATCTCCGCTGCTGGCGACGAGCTCGGAGTCGATCCGCGTCTCGAGACGGTCCTGGATGTTGAGCGTCGCAGCAGCTAGCGCGATCACCTCCGCGTCGGGATGGATGATCAGCCGGCGAAAGATGTAGTTACCACCGGTGAGTTCTACGACGACGGCGTTGTGGACCATCACGGCGCCGTAGCAGCCCGCGGCCAGCGACTGATTCGTGTTGATGTCGAGGTCCGGCAACCCGTTCGTGCAGGTGCTGTCGACGTCCGGTGGAAGGTTCGGGACGTTGATGCTCAGCGGGAAGGTCGTCGGCTTGACAAACCCGACGACCATCGCGTCGCCATTTGACATGAAGTCGTTCGTGTAGACGTTGTTGACTTGGGATTCGTCTTGAAGCACGACCCTCTCGCCGGCGACGAAAGTGTCCGGCAGACCCGGCTCTTGTAGCGCGTTGATCCCCACGCTGAGCTCGCCGCCCGGCTGGATCACCGCAAAATTGCCTTCGACGATGATGTGCGAGCCGATGTCGAGCCGGTCTTCCGCGATCGCCGTGTAGTCGAGCCAGTTCGATGAGATCTGTGCTCGCGCGGCGCCGGCAGCGCCGAGCACGACGACGGCTGCGAGCAGCACGGCGAGCGGCCGCCGGAAAGCGCTCAGGGTGTGGGAAGGGCCGAGGGTGTCACGGGGGGGCTGCCGAAGCGTCATCTGCAGTTCCTTTGGGAAACGGGCGTCCGCCTTGCGGGATGCTGGTCGCATAGGGTCCGGAACATGTGGCCCGAACTGCCGCCGATTGCAAGGAGCACAGCATAGACGAGTCAGTCGTCTACTGCTTACGCGTCGCGCTACGGCGTAGCTCCGCCAGCGGCGCGCGCCGTCGCAAGCGAGATGCCACTTGCGATCCCCGCGAGGCTCGTGAACTCGAGCGTATTTCGCGGCGCAGCGGGGACGACGGACTGCAGCGCTGCAAGATGGCGCCGCGGCGCGCGGCGCTGCGCGACACGCTAGGGCGGGGTGGGACGCGGCTCGTCGCCCGGTGCGGGGCGCAGGCCGAGCCAGGCGGGGATGAAATAGCGCCCGATGTAGAGCATGAGCTTCAGCGTCTCGTTGGCGACCTGGACCAGAGGGCGCTCCTCGAGCCACCACAGCGAGCCCGGCGGCAGCGGCTCGCCGCACGCGTGCACGACGACGTCGAAGCCGGCGGCGCCGGCGGCGAGGCGCAAGGTCGTGCGCGCACGCCGGGAGTGGATCGGCGACGTGACTGCAACGACGCCACGGGCCTCGTTCTGCTCGGCCCAGCGGCGGATGACCGCCGCGTCCTCCCAGGTGCTCGTGCCCTCGGGCAGGACGACTGCCGCTTCGATCGGCAGGCCCGCCTGCATCGCGATCGTCGCGTTGACTGCCGCGTCCGTCATCGGGCGCTCGACGGCGATCAGCTCGGGCAGCGTCCGCCCGCCGCCGAACACGACGCGTGGAGCGAGGCCGCGTGCGTACAGCTCCGCCGCGCAGCGCGGACGGGCCGGAACGTCGCCCGCGAAGACGAAGATCGCGTCGGCCCGGGAAGGCAGCGGGTCCGTCGCGGTCAGGAGGTGCGGCAGCCACGGCACGAGCGCGACCACCAGCAGGAGCGGAACGAGGAGGCGAAGAAGGAGCCTCACCGCGGGCGATGCGGCTCCGTCACGAGGCGTCCACCTCGTGCTTCTCGCGCTCCTTCTCGATCATCGCCGCGTGGCGTGCGACGACCGTCTCGAGGTTGCGCAGGCGGTGGTCGGTGTCGTCGGACCCCGCGAGCGCGCGCCGGCCTCCTTCGAGGAAGGTGTTGCGGATGTTGTACGCCGTCGTGTGACTCACCTGGTAGTAGGCGCAGATCTCGTGCAGCGGCCGGGCGCGCTTCAGGACGTCGAGTGCGAGCGCGACCTTCTCCTCGTTGGTGAGTTTCTCTCTAGCTCTCATGCGCTTCCCTCGGCGAGAAGAGGAAGTCTCCTGCTCCTTTGCGGGCACGTTCGGTTCCGTGCTCATCGTCCGCTCGCGTCCCGCGCGCCCGGCAGCAGCGGCCGGACGTAGCGCACCGCGAGCGCGGCCTGCGGCACCCGCCGCTCGACCCAGCGGAGCGCCGAAGCCACGTCGGCGGGGTCGAACAGGCCGGACGCGACCAGGGCGGCCGGGTAGAGGAGGAGCAGCGGAATCTTGAGCGCGATCGAGGCCGCGACCGAATCGGTCTCGATCATCGTCGACGCGGCATAGATCCCGAGCGCGGCGCTCAGCATGATCAGCAGGCGCCCGTAGCGGTACGGCACGTGGTAGACGCGCAACGACAGAAGGAGCGTGGTGGACATCTGCACGAGGAAGCCGATGAACGTCGCCCACGCGGCCCCCATCATGCCGTAGCGGGGGATGAGGACGAAGTTCAGCGCCACGTTGACCACGGCCGCCGTCGTGACGCTGATCGTGCGCAGGACGGTCTTCTTCGAGAACAGCGCCCCGATGTTGAACATGAACCCCATGCCGTCGAAGACCAGGGCGAAGGAGATGATCGGGATCAGGCTCGCGGCCGGGTAGAACGCGGGGGTCGCCATGACGCGCAGCATCTCGGGCGCGAACACCGCGAGGCCGAGCCACAGGAACAGCATCAGCGCCGCGTAGTAGGCCGTCATGTCGGCGTAGAGCCGCGGGGCGTCCGGGTCCTTGCGGTGCTTGAACAGGAACTGCGGCCAGGACAGCTGGAACGCGGTGACGACGAAGGTGAGGATCTCCGCGAAGCGATAGCCCAGCGAGAAGATGCCGACGTCGCTCGTCGAGTAGTAGTGCTTCAGGAACCAGCGGTTGGTGAGGTCGAGGGTGAACGACGCCGCCCCGACCGGGACGAACGGCAGGCCGAACAGGAGCTGATCCTTGATGTCCTTCCAGTGGAAGCCGGCGCGCAGCATGCGGAAGGTGACGCCCGTGAGGAGGAAGCAGAACACCAGCTCGGCAAGGAACTGGCTCAGGACGACCCCGGTCGCGCCCCAGTGCATGCCCGCCACGAGCGCGACCGCGAGCACCATGCCGAGCGCGTTGCGCGCGAGCGACCACGCGGCGTAGCGCTTGGACTCGTCGCCCGCCCGCATGATCGCGAACGGCATCCGCAGCAGCACCTTGCAGAGGACGGTCGCCGTGCCGATGCACATGAGGAACCAAAGCGACTCGCTGCCGAGGATCAGGTTGGCGAGCGGCTGGTTGAACAGCAGGGGCACGGCGGCCAGCGGCAAAGCGAACAGGATCACGATCCACAGCGAGGCCGCGACCACGCGCTCGCGACCCTCGTCGGTGTCGTGCTCGTAGTAGAAGCGGAACAGAGACGTGCTCTGTCCCAGGTTCATCAGGATGAACATCACCTGCGTGTACATCGAGACCAGCGCCATCACGCCGTAGTCCGCCGTCGTGAGGTAGCGGGTGTAGAGCGGGATGAGCAGGAACCCGAAGACTTTGATTCCGTAGTTGCCCAGGCCGTAGATGACGGTGTGGCCGAGAAGGGTGCGGAACTTGTTCAACATCGAGGGAACGTCGAGGATGCGGATCGTGCGGTCATGTGGCCCGGTGTCAGGAGCGGCTCACGCGACGTGCGAGGGTGCGTCGGGCGCGCCGGCCGGTGCGTCTGCCCGGGCGGCCGGCGGAGCGCGCCTGGCGCTGCGTACGGCAGCCGTCCTCGGCGTGCTCTGCGCTGCAGTCGGGGTGGCCGCCGGCGCCGAATGCGGCGGCGACCGTCGCTGCCGCTGCGGCGACAACGTCGTCGCCGACTACACGCTGCCCGAGGACCTCGGGCCATGCCCGGAATCGGGGCTTCGCGTACGCCGGCGCGTCGTGCTCGACGGCGGCGGGCACGTGATCCGCGGCAGCGGCGCGAAGAGCAGCTTCGGCGTGCAGGTGGATTCCAAGGGCAGCGGTGCGCAGGTCCGCAACCTCGCCGTCACCGGGTTCGAGCGCGGCCTGCGGCTCGTCAAGGTCGACAGCGTACGCGTGTCCGGCATCGCGGCGCACGACAACGGCGACTTCAAGGCCCGGGTCGGCTACGGCATCGACCTGGCCGGTGGCGCGAGCCGCAACGTGCTCGACCACGTCCAGGTCTTCCGCAACGCCGACGAGGGCATCCATGTCGGGACGGGAGCGCACGAGAATCAGATCATCGACGCGCAGGTCTACGACAACTCGAGGGAGAACGTCTACTTCCTGCGCAATCACGGCAACGTGCTCGCACGCAGCGAGCTGCGCGGCGCCGGGTCGGCGTCCGTGTACCTCAAGCACGCGGCCCGCACCGTCCTCGAGAAGAACGAGATCGAGGGTGCCGTGGTGCAGATCCGCGGCGCTGCCCGCGACACGCGCCTGATCGACAACGTGCTGCGCTCGAGCGCGCTCGTGCTGCAAGGATATCGCGACCAGGACGAGAAGGTCGGGATGCGCTTTCCCGAGACGACGCTCGTGCGCGGCGGACGGATCATCGCCGACTCGGCGTGCGTGCGCGTCGACGGCGCGAGCGGCACGTCGCTCGAGGACGTTGCGCTCGAGTGCCCGCGCCAGCTTTCGCTCGCCGGCGGCGCGACCGTCGTCGCGCTGGGCACGCGCGTTCGCTCCGTGCAGTGCGCCGGTGCCGGCGAGCTGCAGCGCGCACGGCGGATCGACGTCCGCGTCGTCGACGCCGCCGGCGAGCCGGTGCCGGGGGCGAAGCTCCTGCTCGAGGGCGCGGCGGCGCCGCTCGGCGTGACGAACGGGGAGGGCATGTTCTCGGGTCTGGCGATCGAGTCGCGCGTGACGTGCCCCGGAGGCGGGGACAGCCAGGTCGCTTCGGTGACGGTGGAGGGCGCCGGCCGCGCGCGCAAGGTGCCGCTGGCCGAGCTGCGCGGCGACGTCCGGCTCTGAGCCGGCTAGTGCCCCAGCTTCAAGGCGATCCGGTAGTCGCTCGGCCGGTCGCCGAGCCGTACGACCGTCCCGATGCCGATGCCGAGCAGGCCCCAGAACAGGATCTGGATCGCGATGTTGTCGAACGGGTCGAAGCTCTGCATCGCGACGCCGAAGCCGACGACTGCCGCCATCACGGCCCAGAGCACCGCGCGTAGTCCGGCGTCGGTGGTGCTGCGCTGCGCCCGGTAGAGCGCGACGAACGCGGTCACCAGGATCCACAGCATCGCGGCCCAGCCGAGGATGCCGTTCTCGAGCACGAGGCGAAGGTTGCCGTTCAGGTGCCGGAAGGTGTCCTCCGGCAGCGCGGCGCTCGGCGGCGCGAGCTCGCCCAGCGTGCGCGGCCCGAGGCCGAGCAAGAGCGTCTGCGTCGGCAGCACGCTCAAGCTCTCGCAGACCTGCGTCGCCTGTCCGCACAGCAGGCGCGCCCAGTCGAAGCTGGTGTCCGCGATGCCGTGCATCACCGACAGGTACGCGAACGGGGTCAGCACGCCGAGGAACACCGCCGCCCACATGGTGCTGAAGTGCACCCAGAGGTAGGCCGTCGCGATCAGCGCGAGCGCGATCAGGCCCGCGGGGTCGCGCGTGAGCAGGATGCCGACCAGGCACAGCGTCGTCGCAGCCACCCAGAAGTCGCGCGCCTCGCGGGTCTGGGCGCGCGTCAGGCTGCACAGCACGCAGGGCACGCCGAGCAGCAGGTAGGTCGCGAGCGCGATCGGGCTGCCGAGCGTCGACGAGATGCCGACCGTGTTCATCCCGAGCCCGGTCCGCACGGTGCTGCCCGTCGGAAAGTAGTCGGCGAGGATCAGCTCGAGAATGCCCACCGCGCAGAGCGCGACGGACGTCAGCGCGACCGCGTTCACCGCGCTGCGCACGAAGCTGCGGGTGAAGGTGCCGTTGATGATCGCCAGCAGGACGATGAAGCCCGTGATGAGGTGGTAGGCCGCGCCGCGCACCGCCTGGACCGGCGCCGCGGACTGGAACGCCGACAGCAGGGCCAGCAGCAGGAAGCACGCGATCGGCAGGTTGAGCGGGCTGCGGTAGACGCTGATCCTGTCGCTGGGTGCGCGACGCAGGATCATCCACAGCGCGCCGAAGGCGATCACGCCGTGCAGCGGGTTCACCCGTGCGCCCGCGAAGTTGATGTACAGGTTCTCGATCGCGCCCGCCGGGATGAACGACACGAACAGCAGCAGGACGAGAAGGAAGGCGCCCAGCGTGATCCAGCGGTTCAGCACCTTGAGCGCCGTCAGGGCGACGAGCTGCGCGTCGAGGCCGAGCGTGCGGTGCGCGATGTACAGACGGTCGTAGCGAAGCTTGTTCTGCGGCGAGGTGAAGTAGCCGCCGCGCACCTGCGCGAGACCGGTCATGCCGGGGCGGACGCGGAAGCGGTCGGCGTACTGCGGGATCTCGGCCAGGTAGCGCTCGAGGAAGATCGGCCGCAGCGGACGTGGTCCGACGAAGTTCATCTCCCCGCGGAGCACGTTCAGGAGCTGCGGGATCTCGTCGAGCTTGGAGCGCTTCAGGAACTTGCCGATCGGCGTGTAGAAGTCGTCTTGCGGGCTCAGCAGCCGCCCGCCGATCTGCCGCTCCGAGCCCTCGCGCAGCGTGCGAAACTTGTACATCGTGTACAGCCGCTGGTTCACGCCGACGCGAACGCCCGCGTAGAACAGCGGCCCGGGGCTGGTCAGCTTGATCGCGATCGCGACCAGGAGCAGCACCGGCGACAGAACGATCAGCGCGCCGATCGCCAGGATGGCCTGCAGCAGGTACCGGACGCGCGATTCCGGTGCCTCGGGGGGGAGGGACTCGTGCGATTCTGCAGGGGGCGCCTCCGGCTCACGGACGGCCGCCGCGTTCGTGGATACTGCGCGCAGAGCTAGGTTCCTAGGCACGTGGTCGCTCCAAACTCGGGTTCGAGAAAAATGCCTGAGCCGTTCGAGCGCGGTCAACCCACGAGTCTGCGCAGGGGCTCGGTGGCGCCGGGACTCTGGGCGATGCGGTCGTGCCACGCCTGGAACATCAACAGGGTCCAGATGTCGCGGCTGTGATCGCGCTCGTGGCGCTCGTGCGCCGTGATCAGCTCCTGGATCGGCTCGGGCCGGAACAGGCCGGTGGCGGCGATCCGGGACGTTGACAGCGTGTCGTGCACGAGCTCCCGCAGCGGGCCGAGCAGCCAGCTCGGGATGGGGACGTTGAAGCCCTGCTTCGGGCCACGGGTGGTCTGTGGCGGCAGCATGTCCCGCACCGCCTCGCGCAGCAGAACCTTGGTCTTGAGACCCTGCATCTTGAACCGGCTCGGGATCGAGGCGACGGTCTCGACCAGCGGGTGGTCGAGCAGCGGAACGCGGCCCTCGAGCGAGGTCGCCATCGTCATGCGGTCCGCCTTGACCAGCATGTCGCCCTCGAGGCCGAGCTGGGTGTCGATCTTGAGCAGGCGCGACAGCAGGTCGTCCTCGTCGATCCCGCTCACCGCCTGGTGGTAGAGGCGCACGGTCGGCGCGAGGGGCTCGTCGGCGTCGCGATACAGGGCGTACTTCGTCTGCTCGTCGAAGATCGCCTTCCAGGAGAAGTGGGCGTCGACTGCGTCGCGCGTCGCGCCGGCGACGAAGCGCTTCGCCATGTAGTCGAAGCTCACCTTGCCGTGCGACACCGGCAGCCGGTTCGCGGCCCAGGCGACCAGATTGCGGACCGGACCGGGGACCGCGCGCCGGTAGACGCCGGCGAGGCGCGTCGCGGCGTAGGTCTTGTAGCCCGCGAAGACCTCGTCGCCGCCCTCGCCGGTCAGCGCGACGGTGACGTGCCGCCGCGCGAGGCGCGACACGCACAGCACCGGAATCGCCGACGAGTCCGCGTAGGGCTCGTCGAACGAGTGCACGAGCTCGGGCACCAGCGCGACCGCGTCGGGCGTGACGATCAGCTCGTGGTGCTCCGTCTCGAAGTGACGAGCGGCCTCGCGAGCCCGGTCGAGCTCGCTGAAGCTCTTCTCGGCGAAGCCGATCGAGAAGGTCTTGAGCGTGCCGCCGTGGTGGCGCCGCATGCAGGCGACGAGCGTCGCGGAGTCGACGCCGCCCGACAGGAAGACGCCGAGCGGGACGTCGGCGACCAGGTGGCTGCGAACCGCGTCGTCGACGCGCTCGCGCACCGCCTCGATCGCGTCCGCCGCGGTGCGGAAGCGCGGGTCCGGCTCGTACGAGAGCTCCCAGTAGCGCTCGATGCGCACGCTGCCGCGCTCCGCGATCAGCATCGTGCCGGGCATGAGCTTGCGCGCCGCGCGGAAGATGGTCGCCGGTGCGGGCACGTAGGTCAGGCTCAGGTAGTCGTGCAGCGCCTGGCGGTCGATCGTGCGGTCGAGCCCGACGGCGAGCAGGCTCTTCAGCTCGGACCCGAACAGGAGCCGTCCGTTGCCGACGCTGTAGTAGAGCGGCTTGATGCCGAGCCGGTCGCGCGCGACGACGAGCCGTCGCTGCTCGGCGTCCCACAGCGCGTAGGCGAACATGCCGCGCAGCCGCTCGACGCCGGCGGTGCCGTACTCCTCGTAGAGGTGGACGATGGTCTCGGTGTCGGAGCTCGTCTTGAAGCGGTGGCCGCGCTTCTCGAGGTCCTGGCGCAGCTCTCGGTAATTGTAGATCTCGCCGTTGAAGACCACCGAGACCTTGCCGTCCTCGTTGCTGATCGGCTGCTGCCCGCCGCCGAGGTCGATGATCGACAGACGACGCATGCCCATCGCCAGCGGGCCGTCGACGAGGAAGCCCTGGTCGTCGGGCCCGCGGTGCGTGATCGGGTCGCACATCAGCTGCGCGATGGTGCGCGTGGCGAGGACGCCCTGCTCGAGCGAGAGGAATCCGGCGATGCCGCACATGGGTCGTTCCTTTGAGGGTCAGGCGTAGGAGCGCGCGCCGCCGCCGAGACGCTGGCGGGCCGCGTGGAGCAGATCGAAGCTGCCGTCGAGCTTGCGTGCGAAGTCGCGCAGCGTGTCGTCGCGCGCGATGAACGTGCGCCGCAGGCTGAACGGATGGGTGTCCGGCGTGACGCAGCCGGGCATGGTGGTGCACGCGAGCCGGAAGCCCGCCTCGCGCACCGCGCGCTTGACCACGTCGTCGAACTCGCCGCGGGGATAGCAGAAGGTGTCGACGGGGCGCCCGGTGCGCTCGGCGATCAGGTCGCGCGAGCCCTCGATCTCCCGACGCAGCTCGTCGGCGGCGAGACCCGGCAGCGAGCGGTGCGTCAGAGTGTGGGCGCCGAGCTCGACGCCGTCGCCGGCCATCTCGTTCACCTGCTTCCAGTCGAGCGGCTCGACTCCGCTGCGGTCGCGCAGCACGGGCAGTTCGTCGCCGCCGATGAAGCCGGCGGCGAGGAAGATCGTCGCCGGCAGGCCGTGCCGGACGAGCACCGGAAAGGCGTTCGTGTAGTTGTCGGCGAAGCCGTCGTCGAAGGTGATGGCCACCGTGCGGTCCGGGAAGTCGCGGTGCTCGTCGAGGTGCGGCCGCAGGCTCGCGAAGGGCACGACGTGGAAGCCCTCGCTGCGCAGCCAGGCCATCTGCTCGGCGAACGCGCGCGGCGCGACGCACGAGCGATGCTGCTCGTCGTCGATGCGATGATAGTAGATCACCCGCGCGGTGCCTGCGCGCGCGGGCTTGACGCGACGGGCGAGGTGCACCGCCTCGCTCGCCAGGCGGCGTGCACCGCGCTCGACGAGCGAGCGCATCACGCCCGGCCCTCCGCCGCCGCACGCAGCGCGCCCGCGAGCTCCGCCACGGTCTGCCGCATGTCGAACTTCTCGGCGACGCGCCGCCGTCCCTCCTCGGCCATCCGGGCGGCCGCGGCCGGATCGTCCAGCAGGCGAGCGATGGCGTCCGCGAGCGCCTGCGGGTCGCGCTCGGGGACGAAGAGACCGCTGCGCCCGTGCTCGACCAGCTCGCCGAGCGACGGCAGCTCGGTGCACACGACCGGCGTGCCGGCTGCGAGGCCCTCGATCAGGATGTTCGGGATGCCGAAGTGGTCTTCGTGGTGCGCGGGGAGCGCGACCACCGCCGCGCGGTGGTACGCAGGAATCACCTCCTCCTGCGGCAGGTAGCCGCGCATGAAGACACGGTCCTCGAGCCCCAGCGAGCGCGTCAGGCTCTCGAGCGCCGAGCGCTCCTCGCCGTCGCCGACGACCTCGAGCTCGACGTGGCGGCCGCGGTCGCGCAGGATGCCGACAGCGCGGATCAGGTCGTCGATTCCCTTGCAGGTGCGCAGGGTGCCGACCGTGAGGACGCGCGTCGGCACGCGCGCCGTGCCGTTGCGCGCGAAGCGCTCGAGGTCGACGCCGTGGTAGATCGTCCGGATGCTGTCCGCACGCTCTGGTGCGACGCGGGCGAGGTAGCCGCGATTGTAGTCGGTGCAGGTGACGACGAAGCGGGCGGCGTCGATCTTCTCGCGCAGCATGGCGTGGTGCACGAAGATGTCCGTCGCGTGGCCGGAGAAGCTGTACGGGATGCCGGTGAGGCGCGAGATCAGGAGCGCCGCCGTGCCGGGGTAGGTCGCCCAGTTGGCGTGGATGTGACGGACGCCGCGCTCCCGCATGTCGCGCGCGAAGGCGAGCGCCTGCGGCACGATCGCGAGCGACTTCGCGAGCGCGGCCGGCATCGAGCGGTGCCCCCAGGCGATGCCTGCGACGGTGGCGGTCGTGACCGCGGGGCGCGACAGCGCCACCCGCGCGGCGCGGCCCGCCAGGCGGGGCAGGGGGGGCGGATACACGACGCGCTCGAGCAGCGGTTGCGCGTCGGCGTGCACCTTCCAGCCGCGCGGCGCCGCGAGCAGGGAGTAGATCGCGAAGTCGAGCCCGCTCTCGTGCAGCCCGATGAGCTCGCGCAGGAAGTACGCGTCGACCTGGCGCGGAAACTGATTGACGACGAAGGCCAGCATGTCAGGCCGCCGCACGGTCTCCTGCGCCGACGAGGTCGAGGTAGAGCCGCTCCGTCCGCTCCACCATCGAGCGCACCGAGAAGACGCCGTCAGCACGCCGCCGGCCGGCGGCGCCCATCGTGGCGGTGAGCTCGCGCGAGGACGCGAGGCGCGCGAGCGCCGCGCCGAGCTCGGCCGGCCGGCGCGGCGGCACGAGGAAGCCCGTCTCGCTCTCGACGACCACCTCGGCGTTGCCGCCGACGTCCGTGGCGACCACCGGCTTCCCCGCGGCCATGGACTCGAGCACGGTGTTCGACAGCCCTTCCTTCACCGATGACAGCACCGAGATGTCGACCGTCTGCAGCCACTCCGCGGCGTCGGTGCGGAAGCCGGTGAAGTGCACGCGGTCGCCGATGCCGAGCTCGCGTGCCATGCGCTGCATGCGCGCTTGCTCGCTGCCGTCGCCGACGATCGCGAGGTGAAGCTTCGGCACGCGGCTGCCGATCAGCGCCAGCGCCTGGAGCAGGGTCGCGTGGTCCTTCGCCGGCTCGACGCGCGCGACGCAGCCCGCGAGAACCACGTCGTCGCCGATGCCGAGCTCACGGCGGCGGGCGCGCGGGTCGCACGGCGTGCGGAAGCGATCGAAGTCGACGCCGTTGTAGATCGTCACCACCTTGTCGGGTGCGAGCCCGCCGCGTCCGAGCAGGTACTCCCGGACGGCCTCGGAGTTCGCGATGATCCGGTCGGTCGAGCGTGCGAGCAGGCGGCCGATGAGGCGCTTGTACGCCTCCTCCCAGATGTCGACGTTGCGCTCGGACGCGACGAGCCAGCGGACGCCGGCGAGGTGCGCTGCGACGCGCGCCCAGGTGTTCGCCGTCCACAGGTACGTCTGCACGATGTCGAAGCGTTCTCGGCGCATCAGGTTCGCGAGGCGCAGCACCAGGCCCGGGTCCGCCTTGAGGCGCTTCGGCTCGTGCAGGACGGGGACGCCGAGCGCCTCGATCTCCTGCGCCTTGCGGCCGTGGCGGAAGCAGCAGACGTACGGGTCGAAGCGGTCGCGATCGATCCGCCGCACGATCTCGAGGATCTGCTGCTCGGTGCCGCCGATGTCGAGCTCGTCGATGACGAACAGGATTCGCAGTCGGCTCATGCGCTCTTCGTGGACCGGCGGCTTCGCGGCCGTGCCGTCGCGCGGCCGGAGCGGGAGGACCTTGCCGGGTCCACCGGCTCGCTTCGGAGTTCTCTGGCGCTCGTTCATACGGCTCCGGGTGACGCAGGGAAAGCGGCTTCTCCGGGCGGCTCACGGGCTGGTCGCGCCGCGCGCGGCCCGCACCGGGCGGTGGCCGGTCAGCCGGCGGCCGACGACCGGCCGGACATGCCGCGCACGCCCTCTTCGAGGCCGATCGCGGGCGTCCATCCCAGACCGTCTCGCGCCGCGCTGGTGTCGTAGCGCAAGCTCTCGGTCGCTCGCCTGAGCTTGTAGCGGCTCAGCGGCAGCTTGCGCCGGACCAGCTTGCCCGCCACCTCGCACGCCAGCGCGACCGGCCACAGCACGGCGGGCGGCACGAAGGTCGGCCGCACCGACGCCGCGCCGGATGCCGCGAGCAGCTCGAGATACTCGCCCTGCCGCGCCGGATCGTCGACGACGTTGTAGGCTGTGCCCGGCTGTCCCTTCGCGGCCGCGAGCACGATCGCGTCGCACACGTTGTCGACGTGTGCGAGCGGCAGCAGCGCGTCACGCCGTCCGACCACGACCCGGCGCCCCTTCCCCCGCGGCACGGGGAACTGGAGCCGCGCGATGAACGGCGGCGCGTCGGCGCCGTACAGGATGCCCGGACGCACGACCACGGTGGTCATCCGCGAGTGGGGACGAAAGCCGCGCACCAGGCGGTCCGCTTCCGCCTTCGACCAGGCGTAGTGGCCGCGCTGCTCGATCTCGGGATCGAGCGGGGTGCTCTCGGCGATCGCGCCGTTCTGGCTCGCACCGAAGATGCCGATCGAGCTGACGTGCACGAAGCGCTCGACGCCCGCCGCATCCGCCGCCTTCAGCAGCGTCGCGACCGCCTCGACGTTGTCACGCGCGAACGCGCTGCGGTCGCCGCTTCCGCTGACGCGCGCAGCGGTGTGGTAGACGACCTCGACGCCCGCCATGGCGCGGGCGACGGTGTCCGGGTCCGTGACCTCGCCCCAGACGACCTCGCTGATCTCGCGCGGGATGCGGCGCAGGTCCGTGCCGGGCCGGACGATGGCGCGCAGCTCGCGTCCGTCGCGCGCGAGCCGCGCGGCGAGGCGGCTGCCGAGGAAGCCGGTGGCACCGGTCAGGAGGTCCATGCGGCGCCTCCCTCGGCGATGCCGGCGCGCGGACGGGGGGTGTTGCCCGCGGTGAGATGCCCCTGGATGCCGGCGAGCAGCGCGACGACCTCGCGCCCCGCCTGGGCGTCGACCGGCGGCGCCGTCCCCTCGTCGAGGCTGCGGTAGAAGCGCCGGATGGTCTCGCCGATGCCCGGGTAGAGCTTCATGCGCCGCGTCGCGACGGCGACGGCGTTGCCGACGGCGGCCGTAACGAGCTGCGCCGCGGGCTCGAAGTTCTGCATCAGCTTGGCGACCAGCTTCGGCAGCTTGCGGTTGCGCTCGACGAGCACGGTCATGGTGTTGAGATTGACGCGCAGCGTGCCCTTGGTGCCGAAGAGGTTCACGTGGTTGAGATACGGCTGGCTGCGCATCGAGAAGGCGACGAAGCCGAAGCGTCCGTCGCCCTCGAGCAACACGCGGATCTCGCCGACGAGCGCCTCGCCGGGCGCGGGCCGCCTGCCCGCTACCTGGATGCCGCGGATCGGCCCGAGGAACGCGGCGACCAGATAGAGCGGGTGCGGGCCGAGGTTCCAGAGCGGTGCGAACGCGTCCGCGATGCTCCAGTGCGCCTTCCCGTTGCCGGTGGCGCCGAGATCCACCGGGTTCACGCCCTGGTGGGCCTCGACCGAGACGATGTCACCGATGGTGCCGCCGTCGACCAGAGAGCGCGCGCGGCGGATGACCGGGTCGAACAGCCGGTTGTGATCGACGCAGATGCGCCGGCCGTGCTCGCGCGCGACCTCGATCATGCGGTCGCACTCGGCGACGGTCATCGCCATCGGCTTCTCGATCAGGACGTTGGCCCCGCCCTGCATCGCCGCGATCGCGAGCGCCGCGTGCGTCGCCGGCGGCGTGACGACGTGCACGATGCTCGGCTCGGTGGCGCGCATCATCTCGCCGACGTCGCTGAAGTATGCCGGGACGTTCTTCTCACGCGCGAATTGCTCCGCGCGCGCCGGGTCGGCGTCGCACACCGCCACGATGGAGGCGTTCTTCACGCCGCGCGCGAAGCCGAGGTGGGTGGACGCGATGCGTCCCGCGCCGATCAGGGCGACGCGATGCTGTCTCTTGGGTGTGCTCATGCGGGATGTCGAGAAACGGCCGGACGATCAGCCGAGCGTCGGGAGGTACTTCCAGAACTCGTTGTTGAGAGCGCAGCACTTCGCGCACTTGGGGAACAGGCGGCGCTTCTTCAGCGCGCGCCGGAACGTCTGGTAGGCCTCGTTGTTCCAGATGTCGATCACGCTCTGCTCGCGCACGTTGCCGAACGCGACGTCGATCGAGCAGGAGTAGACGTCGCCGTACGGGCTGATGCGGAACGTCTTCCAGGGATAGAAGCACTTCTCGACGAAAGCGTACTCGTCGTCGAGGAAGCGGCGCTCCATCTGCTCGGGGGTCTTGAGCGGCGGACCGAAGCCGACCGGGATGCCGTACTCCTCGCCCTTGGTGATCGCCTTCTGCGACTCCTCGTAGAGGATCTGGCCGTTCACCTGGCGGAGGTACATCGGCAGGTCCTGGTCCTCCTCCTTGCGGTGGACCGGAAGCGGCACGAGCTCCTCGGTCTCGCGGTTGTGCTCGGGGGTCGTGTAGAACATGTAGTCGAAGTCGACCGTGTCGACGCCGGTGTCCTTCAACCAGTCGAGCACCTCGCTGTAGCGGTGCTGGTTCAGCGCGGAGATCGTCACGGTGATGCCGATCTTCGGGCGCTTGACCCCGAGCTCCTTCTTCGCCTGCTGGATGTTGCGGATGCCCTCGAGCAGGCGGCGGAAGCTGCCCTTGCCGCGGCGGATCTCGTCGTGCAGATCGTCCGGGCCGTCGATCGAGATCGACAGCGCGTGCGGCTTGAGCGACACGAGGCGGCGCGCCTCGTCGGGACGCAGGAACCAGCCGTTGGTATTGACGCAGAGATGGATCGGCGTCCTGGTGATGTGCTCGACGATCTCGAACACGTCCTTGCGCAGGAACACCTCGCCGCCGGTGATGGTCATGTCCTGCACGCCCATCGCGGCGATGTCGTCGATGACCTTCTTGACCTCCTCGGTCGTGAGCTCGTGGCTCTGACGCTCCTTGATGTGATCGTGGTGCGTCTTGTCGTGCATCATCCGCGGGATGTCGAGCGGGCACATCTGGCACGACAAGTTGCAGCGCAGCGTCAGCTCGAAGGTCACCGACTGCGGCGTCCACGCCCTGCCGCCGCCGACCGTGTACGGAATCCAGTACTTGTATGCCTTCAGGTTGCTCTTGGTGAGCCCGCGGTCGCGGAGCCAGCCCTTGACGTCGTCGAGGACGGTGTTCTCGTCGTTGTTCATCTTCGCGGCTCCAGGTGCTGTCGGATGAAGTGCAATGTGGTGGTTTATGCGCCGTTGCGCCGTTCGACTACAAGAACCGCCGGCCCTGCTGCCGCAGACGCAGGCCGTCGGCCCTGGTCGGGAAGGAGAAGTAGGTCGCCTGCGAGCGGTCGTTGGGCAGGGTCGACGCCGAGCCCTGCTCGAGGCGGTCGATCGCCTCGACCAGCAGCCGGGCGCCGACCGCCTTGGTCTTGCGGATCAGGCTGTCCTGGGTGTCGTCGGGCTCGATCGGCACGCGCTCCTGCAGCAGGATCGGCCCGTCGTCGAGCTCTTCGTTCATGAAGTGGACGGTGGCGCCGGTCTCCTTCTCGCCGTTCGCGAGCACCCAGAAGCTCGGCAGGCGGCCGCGATAGCGCGGCAGCAGGGCGCCGTGGACGTTGATGCAGCCGAGCCGCGGCAGCGCCAGGATGTCGCGCTTGAATTTCTGGCTCGCGTTGATCGAGATCACGAGATCGAGGTTCAGCCGGCGGAGCTGGTCGAGGTACTCCTTCGAGTTGACGTTCGACGTTTCGATGCGGGGCAGCCCGTGGTGCTCGGCGACCGCGGCGACCGTGTAGAAGCTCGGTAGCGGCACCGCGCGGCCCACCAGCCCGAGGCCGCGGCGGAACGCGTAGCGGAACGACTGGCGCAAAAACTGCGACGGTCCGTACAGCTCCAGATGGTCCTTCAGTGTCGACGTCCACGTCTGCTTCGGCATCAGCGCCGGCAGGATCGTGATGCCGACGACGTTCGCGCGCCGGTGACGCAGCACCGTGTGGAGGAACTGCGGCAGGTAGAGGCAGTCCTCCTGTGTGATGATGAAAGCACGTAGCGACATGAGCGATGATCCCTCTTCCGGGGCCGGCCGCGCTTCAGGCGGCGAGCATACCGCGTTCGCACAGGACGTCGCGCACCGGCGCGAAGCGGAAGTCCGAAAGCAAGCGTCTCAGCTTGTCCTCCATCGCGCGGAGGTTCACGTAATGCGTCGAGATGCCGCGCTTGCCGCGCGAGCGCAGCCGCGGCTGATCGGGGTCGATCTCCCACGGGTGCAGGTAGACGATCGCCGACTGCCCCTCCCGGTTCACGCGTCGCATGCCCCAGCGCATGTAGTGATAGGGGAGGAGGCGGAGGTACGCGCCGCCGCCCAGCGGCAGGTTGCGGCTGCCCACCCGGGCGGTCGACATCGGGAACTCGATCAGGTTGCGCTGCCCGAGCGAGTGGATGACGAACGGGAAGCGCAGCGCGCCGGGCACGCCGTACAGCGAGTCGCGTACCGGGAAGATGCTCGAGTCGTACTCGATGCCGCACTCGAGCATGACGTCGAGCGCCCACATCGATTTGGCGGTGACGGAGAAGGACGGCGCACGGTAGCCGCGTGCCGGACGACCGAGGATGCGGGTCAGGATCTCCTGCGAGCGCTCGAGGTCGCGCCGGTAGAGGTCCTTGCCCTGCTCGTAGACGAGCCGGTGTGCGTAGCCGTGCGTCGCGATCTCGTGCCCCTCGGCAGCGATCTCCTCGACCAGGCCGGGATGGCGCTCCGCGTTCCACGTCAAGATGAAAAACGTACCCTTGACGCGGAACTCGGCGAGCAGCCGCAGCAGCCGCCGCGTGTTCGCGACGACGCGGCTCTCGTAGCGGTCCCATTCCTCGAGCCGCACCTGGTCCTCGAAGTCGGAGACCTGGAACCAGTCCTCGACGTCGACCGAGAAGGCGTTCACGATCTGCTGGTGTCCGTTCGTCGCCACGCGTCCTTGGTCCCTCGACGTCACTCGCGAGCGCCCTCGACGGGCGCGGACACTCCGCCGGTCGCCTCGAACGGGCGCTCCGCGGTCTGCCAGCGGCCGAGCTCGGAGCCGGTCGTGACCTTCCACCATCCCATGATCGCTGCCAGGTTGCCGATCCCGAAGTACACGGCGGGCGAGGCCAGCCGCTTGAGCTTGCCGTCGGGCAGCACGAAGCCCACGGGGATCGCGAGGTAGGCGAGGACCTGCAAGGCGAACAGCGCCTTGTAGGCGACCCCGGTCGCGAGACCCGAGCCGACGAGCAGGAGGAGGAACCACAGCGGCGTGGCGTAGCGCAAGCCCTTGCGTGACAGGAGCTCCAAGCCGACGAGCCACGCCCGGTGGCGGGCGATGTCCGGCCACACCGCCTGGATCCCCCGGATGCCGCGGCCGATGATCCGCGAGCGGCGCTTGAGCTCGTCCGGCACGTTGCGCGAGCCCGCCTCGAACGACAGGGCGCGCGGCTCGTAGAGGCACTGGTGGCCCGCCGCCGCGACCCAGATGGGCTGCACCATGTCGTTGCACACGTCGTTGGGCACGGGCCGGCAGAGGTGCTTCCGCACCGCGAAGATCGAGCCGTTCGCGCCGAGCAGGCAGCCGAGCGAGCTCTCGAGCCGCTTCTGCATCTGGTCGAGCTCCCAGTAGCGGTTGTAGCCCTCCGCGATCGGGTTGTCGTTGAAGTTCTTGTAGATCAGCTCGCCGCAGATGCTGCCGACGCGCGGGTCGGCAAAGCCCTGCACGAGCGTGCGTACCGCGTCGGGCCGGTACATGCCGTTCGCGTCGGTGAAGACGATCACGTCGCCGGCGACGCGCGGCATGGTGTCGTTGAGGCAGAGGTTCTTGCCGCGATTGACCGGGTACTCGTGCAGCACCACCCCGTCCGCGGCGAACGAGCGGGCGATGTCGTTCGTCGCGTCGGTCGAGCCGTCGGACGCGACGACGATCTCGAGACGATCCTTCGGGTAGTCGAGTGCGAGAGCGTTGCGGAGCTTGCCCTCGAGCACCTCGGCTTCGTTGTACGCCGAGATGACGAGCGTCACCTTCGGCAGCTCGTCGTCGCTCGCGAACGACGCGGGCCGCTGCCGACCGCGGATCGCGGCGAGCGTGGCCAGCGCGAGCGGATAGCCGACGTACTGGTAGACCAGCACCGCGAGCGCGGACCAGAAGAGCAGGGGACCGATCATGGCTGTCGTGGTCGTTCGTCGAAGAGGGGCTCAGGCCCGTGACATCGTGTCGCGGCCGGCGGCCGGTGCCGGCGACTCGGGATGCGGCACATCGATCCCGGCGCGCCCGAGCTGGTCGCGGTAGAGCGCATCGATCGCGCGCAGCATCGCCTCGAGGCTGAACTTCTCCCGTACGCGCCGCTCGCCGCGCTCGCCGAGCACGCGCGCTAGCGAGCGGTCGCGCAGCACGCGCTCGATCGCGGTCGCGAGCGCGGCCGGATCGCCGGGTGGCACGACGAAGCCGGATTCACCGTCGACCACGACCTCGGCGCTGCCGCCCGCCGAGGTGGTGACGACCGGCCGGCCGAGGGCCATCGCCTCGAGCAGCGCGTTCGGCATGCCCTCGATGATCGAGGAGAGGACGAAGCAGTCGAAGCGCCGCATCAGGTCCGGGACGTCCCGCCGCTGGCCGAGGAAGCGCACCGTGCCGCCGAGCCCGAGGCGCGCCACCTGCGCCTCGAGATCGGCGCGAAGCGGCCCGTCGCCGACGATGTCGACGCGGACGTCGGGGATGCGGGCGCGCAGCAGGTCCGCAGCGGCGATCGCGTGGTCGTAGCCCTTCTTCCAGCTGAGCCGTCCCACCATGCCGACGAGCGGGCCGCGGCCGCGAGCGTCGTCGTCCGCGGATGCCGGAGCGTCGCTGCTCGACGGCAGGGCGACGCCGTTCGGGATCATGACGATCCGGCGCGACGCACACCATTCGTGCTGCACGACGACGTCGCGCACCGCCTCGGCGTTCACCAGCACGCGGTCGGCGAGCTGGTTCGACAGCCAGGCGGCGAGACGGCGGTCGACGCGGCCGTAGCGATCGAGGCTTCGCTTGCTCACCAGCGTGACCGGCAGTCGCGCTCGACGTCCGACCAGCGCGGCGAGGAAGTTCCCTTCGAAGAGATAGCCGTGCACCACGTGGACGCCGCGCTGCTTCATGTCGCGTGCGACGCGGTCGACGGACGCGAGCGTCCGCGGGCTCAGCATCGTCGAGCGGATGCCGAAGGAACGCACCGGCACGCCTTCGCGCTCGAACACCGCGCCGAGGTCGCCCGGCTCCGCCGCGGCGGTCCACATCTCGAGCGCGTAGCGGCTCCGGTCGAGCCCGCGGACGACCTCGAGCAGGTGACGCTGCGCGCCGCCGACGTGCAGATGGTCGATGACGTAAGCGACGCGGATCATGCCGCCTCGGAGCGCGGCCGGTAGAGCTGCCGGATCGCCGCGCGCCGCGCACCCGGCGTCCCGACGACGACGCCCGGCAGGCCGCGCCCGCGCAGCTGCTCGTCGAGCGCCCAGCGGCTCAGGACGATCGCGATCGAGATCATGAAGTAGATATGCACCTCGAGCCAGACGTCGGCGAAGATCGAGAAGAAGAAGAACAGCGCCAGGTACAGGTTCAGCCAGTCGGGCAGGTGCGCGAGCTGGGGATGGTTCTTGTACTGCGGCCGCAGACGCTGGACGCGGGTGAACAGGAAGCCGAACAGCGTCAGATAAAGACCAGTCGTGATCAGGCCGCCTTCGGCCGCCGACCAGATGTAGGAGTTGTGCGGCGGCTTGTAGGAGCCGTGCAGGTAGGCGTTGACCCACCGGAAGTTGCCGAGCCCGACGCCGGTCAGCGGATGCTCGCCGATGACGCGCAGCGCCTCGCCGAGCGTGGTCACGCGGGTCTGCGTCGAGCGCGCGCCCTCGGTGCGCATCATGACCGCTTCCTGGGTGGCGAACGGGTTGATGTTCATCAGACGCTCGCGGTGCGCGTCGGTCAGCACGAACGAGAATGCGAACATGCCCAGCAGCAAGCCGGCGATGGCTGCGACGATCTTGCCGCGCCGCGGGATCTGGTCGCCCCAGCAGAGCAGCAGACCCACCAGGCAGAGGCCGAGGAAGCCGCTGCGCGAAGCGGTCAGGAGGACCAGCGGCAGCGACCCCACCGCGCAAGCGAGCCAGAGGATCTTGAACAGCAGCGACTTCGAGATGCTCGCCAGGTACACGAACAGCGCGATGCCGACGTTCATCATGAACGCGAAGCGGTTGATGTTCGCGGCCCAGCCGACCACCTTCGAGGTGATGCGGTACTCGGCCTCGCCCTTGATCATGTCGGGGCCGAGCGTCGGGATGACCGCGACGATGCAGACGGCGATGATGTAGAGCACCCACTTCAGCTGCTTCGGCGTGCGGATCCAGTTCACGAAGAAGATGGTGAAGGCGATGCGCGACAGCAGCTCGAAGATCCAGCGCCCGCTGACGTCGACCTCGCCGTAGTAGCCTTCGTGGCCGCTCTTCTGGACCTTCGGCAGCAGATACTTGATGTCCGGCCAGATCAGCTTGTTCAGGTACTGCATCGTGATGAGCACGATGGCGATCGCGATCAGCAGGCGGATCTCGGGCTCGCGGAGGAACCAGTAGTCGTGGTTGCGGTAGAGCTGGAAGGCGAGGATGAGGACGAGCGAGATGCCGAGCAGGTTGTTGATCGTGAAGGGCCCCACGCCCTTCAGGGCCGAGGGGTACGACATCAGCATCGTCGACATGATGACCATCACGCCGATGTGCGGCTTGTAGAGGACGAGCAGGCCCGCGAAGACGAGCGCGACGAGCGCCGCGCCGAGCAGGAGCCGGTGGTCGCTGAACAGCGCCGCGCCGCCGAGCGCCCCACCTGCGAGCACCGTGAGGAGGATCGTCCAAGCCGGGAACGACTGGACGCCGCTCGTCGTACGGCGCGTCGGACCCGCGAACGGGACGGACGAGGCGGTCACGCTTCGCTCACGCTCCGATCTTGCCGCGCTCGATGTCGAGGGTGAACTCGGGCATCGCGCCGTGGCGGTTGTAGATGCCGATCCGCTTCAGGGCGAAGAGGTCGTCGCCGGCGACCACGCTGCCCGTGACCGAGGTCGTCGCGGATGCGAACTCGGCGCGCCGTACCATGCCCTTGACCGCTTCCGTCAGGTGCGCGCTGCCCCGCCCGTTCGGGTAGGAGAAGTGCAGCACGCGGGCGCCAATCTGCTCCGCGAGAGCGTCCCTCGACCCCACGATCTCGCGCTCCGCCTCCTCGGGCGTCGCATTGGGCAGGTTCGGGTGGCTCAGCGTGTGCGCGCCGAAGATCATGCCGGCGCGATGCATCTCGCGCACCTGGTCCCACGACATCATGATCGACTTGAGGGGCGTCAGGTCGTCGATGCCGGCCGCCGCGCGCAGCGCGTCGAGGAGAGCGAGGCGGCGCTCGGTCGGGATGTTCTTCATCGTGACGATCAGCTTGGTGAACGCTTCGCGTCGCTCGACCGGGGTCCGCAGCGGCAGCCTGAACGCCATCGGCTCGCGCGTCTCGAGAAGCGGTACCGTGGTCGTGAAGACCACGAAGCGCAGCAGGCCGGTCCACAGGATGGAGCGGTTGTCGATGCAGTCGGTGGTGACGTAGAACGTCGCGTTCAGCCCGTGCCGCTGCAGGATCGGGAAGGCGCGCGTGTAGTTGTCGAGGTAGCCGTCGTCGAACGTCAGCGCGACGGCCTTGGGCGGCAACGGCTTGCCCTCGGCGAGGAGCGTCACCATCTCGTCCAGCGACAGCACGCGATAGTGGCGCTTCAGGTAGGCGCACTGGCGGTCGAAGTGCTCGGGTGCGACGGCGAGACCGGGATCGAGACAGAGGTGCGTGCCGTCGGCGGCAGTGCTCACCGAGTGGTAGCGGAGGATCGCCGCGCGTCCCGCGAGACAGGCGCGCGCGAGCGTCGAGATGCCTCCGTGATGGATCGCGAGCTTCGCGAAGTTGGTCAGGTAGCGGCGAATGGGCATGGAGATGGACGCCTCCCCGGGGCGACCACGACCGTGCGAGCCGTCAGTTGACGACGCGGTAGTCGGAGATCAGGCCCAGCACCGGCAGCTCGAGCTCGCGCTCGATGTCGGAGCTGAAGTGGTAGGTCTGATAGAGGAACTCGAGGCCGAAGGCGCCGGCGATTCCCACGCCTGCACCGGCGATCAGAGCGATGATGATGGTGAGCATCGTCTGGTCGTTGTCGGGCTTCGCGGGCGCATCGGCGCGGTCGACGATGCGGATCGTGTCGAGCTTGTCCTCGCTCATCTCGAGCGAGAGCTGCGCCTCCTGGCTGCGCTGGATCGAGGCCTGCAGCGCCGAGCGGGCCTGCTGCACCTCGTCGTCGAGCTGCTGCAGCTTGTAGCCCTTCTCGCTGATCTCGCCGAGGCGCGCCTCGAAGTCCTGCAGGTGCTGCGTGAGCGAGTCGCGCTTCGCCTCGAGCGCGCCACGGTTGGCGCGCGCGCGCAGCAGCTCCTCCGCGAGGTTCTGCCGGACCTGGTTGAGCTGGAAGCGCTCGGTGCCGACGATGCGCGGCGGCTGCTCCTTCACCTTGGCGCGCAGCTCGGCGATCTGGGCCTTCTTGTCGATCACGCGCCGGTCGGCGTCGGTGTACTTCTGCTGCAGGTCCGACAGCTCGACCGTCAGGATGCCGATCCGCTCCTCGAGCGCCCGGGCGACCGGGTTGTCGATCATGTCGACGTCGCTCGCGACCTTCTCGGGCTCGTCCTGCATCGCCTCTTCGAGCTTGGCGATGAGCTGGTCGGTCTGCTCGATCTGCGCCTGCGTCTCGCGCAGGACGAGCTCGCTGGCCATCATCTGGCGAACGGTCTCGTCCTTCTGCTGGTTCAGGGCGACGATGCCCGTGCGCCGCTGGTAGCGGTCGAGCCGGCGCTCCTTCTTGCGCAGGTCCTGCTCGAGGCGCTCGCTGCGGCGCTCGAAGAAGCGCGCGATGTCCGGCGACTCGTAGATGCTCGGATGGTACTCGAGGTAGGTGTCGATCAGCGTGTTGACGACGGCCGCCGCCTTGTTCTTGTCGGTGTGCTTGAAGGCCACCTCGATCATCGGCGACTGCGGGAATGGCGTCACGCGAAGGTCGTCGCGGATCGCGCGCGCCGTGGCGCGGTTCCGCTGCTCGCGGTCCTCCGGGACCGGGTCGATGATCTCGATCTGGAGCCGCTCCGCGGCGGCCAGCAGGAACGACCGGTTCTTGAGGTTCTCGACCTCTGCGTTCAGGACCTGCGCCTCGGGAAGCTGCGTCGTACGCTTCGAGTCTTGCGGCGAGAGGTGCAGGTAGCTCCGGCTGCCGACCACGAGCAGCTTGGCGCGCGCCATGAAGTCCGGCGTCCGCAGCAGGGCGAAGGCGATGATGGGCAGCGAGATCAGCGCGAACGCGATGACGAAGAAGCGCTTGCGCTTGAACAGGATGTGCAGGAACTCGCGTACGGATTCGTTCATCTCGAGGCCTCTTGCGGGATGACCGCGATCTCGACGACGTCCTGCGGGTTGGTCAGGCGCGTGAGGAATTCCGGGATGAAGGTCTGCGTGCGGTTGAGGACCGCCCCGAGCACGTGTGCACCCACTCGCTCGAGCTCACGCAGCGAAACCGCCGGTGCGCCGAGCGGCGTGCTCTCCGCCCGCACGACGAGCATGACGCCGTCGGCGCGTGGAGCGAGAAAGGAGCTGTCGGCGTACATCTCCATCGGTGCGCCGTCGATCAGGATGCAGTCGAAGTCCTTGCGCAAAAACGCGATCAGCTCGTCGAAGGCGCGGCCCTCGAACATGTAGGGCACTCGGGCCGGGCCGCGGCCGGTCGGCATGAAGTAGAGGTTCGGGATCTCGGTCGGGTGGTAGTGCACCGGCCCGGGGGTCGTCGGATCGGCGAGCGCCTCGCAGAAGCCGGGGGCGTCGTGGCCGCCGAAGACCCGCGAGATGCCGGGTGTCCGGAAGTTGGCGTCGATCAGCAGGCAGCGTCCTGCCTGCGCCATCGTCGAGCCGAGCAGGGCCGTGGTGGTGGTCGCACCCTCGCCGTGGCGCGACGACACGACCAGCATGAGCTGGAGGCTGCGCGGCGCCCGGGTGGCGAGGATGTTCTTGCGCAGCTGCTGGAACTCTTCGATTGTCGTGGGCGGGACGTCGAACGAGAACTGCCCGAGGCCGTTGCCGTTGCGTCCGTTGCGGTAGCCGTTGCCGTTCTCGCCCCCGTTGGCTCCGGCACCGCTGCTGCCGTTGCGGCGCATGCGGCCGCCGAAGCGAAACCAGCTACGCTCGACGGGCGTCGGCAGGGTGCCGCCCGTGTCGACGTGCGTCTCGGTTGCCGAGACGGTCGGTTCGGGCGACGGCGCCGCCTCGCGCGCCGACTTGGCGGCGCGCTCGGCCTCCGCGCGCTTCAATGCCTCGTATGTCTTGCCCACCGAACTTCTCCTAGAAAGCCAACGTGTTGAGATCGAAGCCGGGCCGGGGCACGGTGGGCAGCAACCCCCGGATCCACTGGTCGACCCAAACGTCCGCTTCGCCGATGAACGTTCTCGGCACGATGATGATGTCGTCCGGGGCCATGACGACTTGCTCGGTGGACTCTCCGTCCAGGACAGCTTCCAAGTCAAGCCTTTGTGATTGAACCTGCTCGCCGACCCGGCTGATGTGCAGCACCTCGTCCGTGTTCGCGTCGTCGACGAAGCCCCCGCGCTCGACGATCGCCTGCAGGGGGGTGAGCCCCTCGCGGTACGTCACGAAGCCCGGTTTTGCCACCTGACCGCCAACGTAGACTTTGTGCTCTGCGAGCTGGGCGATGACGATGCTGACGACGGGATCGCGAAGCGTGACCGACGATTTTTCGACGACCACCTGCTCGAGCTCCTTCACCGTGAGGCCGGCAGCCATGACGTCGCCGATGACCTGGAGCCCGATCCTGCCGTCCGGTCGGACGGGGACGCGCTCGTTCTCCTCGGGATGGTAGGGAAACTTGACGTCGATCAGGTCGCCGGGAGCGAGGCGGTAGCTGTACTCGTCGACCAGCTTCTCGCTCGACACGCCGGGGCCGCCGGGCCCGACGACCCCCGGCGTACCGGTGCCGACGACGCCGGGCGCTGCCGGGTCGGCGCTCGAAGCGGCCATCATCATGGCGCTCTGCTGCGGGCGACGGGAGCCGCCGCAGCCGGCGGCGATGCTCAACGAGGCGGCGCCGATCAGGAGCGCGGCGCTGAGCCGTCGCACGTCCCGGTTCCCGAGCCCGAGCTCGTTTCTTCTTGCAGTGCTCATAGCTCCGCCCGTCCTTCGAAAGGTTCTTCCTTGTACGGGGCGGCGGACCCCGCTGTGCCGTTTCGAGCGAACGCTCGAGAGCGGCCGCGCCTAAAGGGGCGCGACCGCCGACGCGGGCAGGTCGAGCCGCGTCTGCCGCCGGAGGAGATCGAGGAGTATCTGCACGCGACCTGCTGCCGAGCAGGGTCGATCGATGACTGCCAGCAGGCCCGCGAAGGGCCCGTTGCGGATCTCGACGGGATCGCCGGCGCGCAGCATGATGCGTGGACGCAGCACGTCGCCACCGCCCGCCCGCTCCCGCAGCGAGTCGACGACGGCGTCGTCGAGCGGCGCGGGCAGGTCCTCACCGAGGCTGAGCAGGTGCGCCACGCCCGGCGTCCAGGCCGCGACGTGGAACTGGCGAGCGAGGTCCAGGCGCGCGAACAGGTAGCCGGGAAAGAGCACCTCGAGGGGCTCCGGCGCACCGAGCTGCCCCCGGCGCGGGAAAGCCGGGGCGAGGCGAGGGAGGTACACCTCGATCCCCTTGGCGCGCAGGTTCGCGGCAGCGACTGCCTCGGCTCGCGGCTTGGAGCGCACCACGTACCAGGCACTTCTATCGCGCACGGACATCGGCCGCGGTCGCTGAGCAAAAGGAACGCCACGGGCGACCCCGTGACGGCCGCTCGGGAACCCGGGAAAGCTTTCAATTTCCTACAGTTTCTCAACCTGACGCGGCGCCCGGGGAAGTGCATCGGTGCAGAGTCCGCCCGGAATCGTGCAACCGCACGAGACATGTGCCAGGCCTGGCGCATCAGCTCGGGTCTCTCAGGATGCTGCCGAGCGACTCGGCGATCGCGAGAGCCTGTGCTTTGTCGGGCAGTTGGCGCAGCGAGACCCGGTAGAGGTTGCGGCCGTCGCCGAGCGCGATCGGCTCGAGCTCGACCGGAACGCGATAGCGGCTGCCCACCACCCGCTGCAGCTCCTGAGCCTGGTCGAGGACGGGCGTCGTCGCAACGAGCACCGACAATCCCTCGCGTTCGTCGATGAGGCGCGAGCTCGGGCCGGGATCGGGGAAGACCAGCTCCGCCCCCGCGATGATGCGGTTCACGTCGCGGATGCCGGGATTGGCGGCGCGAACGACGTCGAGCGTGGTGTAGTTGGCGATCCCGTACTCGCGTGTCGCGAGGTTCATCAGCGTGTCGCCGCGCTGGACGATCACGCGCTTCGCCTTGCTGCCGGTGCGCCGTGCTCGTGGTTGAAGATCTTGAGGAACGCGCTCCGCGGACGAGCCCTGCGGCAGGGCGGCGACCTGCTCCGCCGGCGGCGGCGTCGCGGGCTCTCCGGGAGGCACCCCGTCCCGGCGTGGGCCGTCGGCGCGGGGCGCGCCCGCGGCGACGCGCGT
>JBFMAS010000231.1:0-7276 GCA_040755575.1 Thermodesulfobacteriota bacterium | reverse complement strand
GTCAGTGGATGGAGAAGGTCGGACTGATCGCCGCATGGACCACGGCTTCCGGCGTGCTGGGCGGAAGTATCTACTTGTTGGCCAACGGCATGAGCACTGAGGGCCTCGCTGTACTCGTTGCTGAGTGCGCGACACTGGTCGGCGCCTTTATCTACCGAGAACGACAGAAGGCCAAACAGGCGCGCGTCGAGTAGGCTTCGCATCACTCCGCCACCGACGGCTCTTCAAGCCGTGTAGCTAGGTGCTCAAGCAACTCCACCGTGTGCGTAAAGACGCTATGGGCTTGGCCCTCATCGTACGAGCGGCGAATGTGCCCCACGTCGTTCCGCAGGGAATCCTTGACGAATCGGAAGTGAGACGCAGCGCCCGCTAAAAATTCCAGCTCCTGCCTAGAGTGCCCCTGCTGGTTCTCGTACTCACCGATCTTCTTCTCGATCACATCGACGATGTTCCGCCAGTTTTCGTACTCTAGGGGCTTCTTGGTCTGCACGCCGAGATGTTGGGCGAGAGCGTAGAGCCCGTACTGCATCACGCCGACGCAATGGTACACGGCCGCAGTATGCCTTCCGCAGGCGTAGCAGCGCGCTGCTTCTGTCATGTCATCGTGCGCCGAAGGGAACTTGGGCCAGCTATTCGGGAAGATCGTCGCTGGCTCGTCTAGGAAGTACTTCGCTTTCGCGGGACCTACGTAAAGCAACAACGTCTCATTGAGGTCGTCTTCGATTGCTTCGCGCAGCGCGACGAGTTGGTGCATCATTGCCGGATAGCTCTTTGCATCCGTGTCCAGCTGTGCCTCGACGCGCAAAATTCGTGATTGAGTGCGCGACATCATGAGTGGAGCCGTGCACTCGGAAAGCAGCTTCAGTGCACGCCTCAACGGACCCTCCACGGAGGCCGGCACCTCGCCGGGGAACGCGCCCTGACACTCGCAGAAGGCCCATTCGACAGTGTGCAAACCATGCACGACGTCCCCAAGAAGTGCCTGGATCATCGCCCACAGGCTCCACAACCTGCGGACAGGGGCGGCGATTTGAGCATTCCGGGCCACTATCGCGTCCGGGTGTCGATTGCAACTAAATCCCTAATATCCGATGTCCGATCCCATCGCCGGTGCGGGCTCCCTGCTCCGTGGTCCGTCAGAGGCGGCGGTAGAAGACCGTGGTGTCGCACGGGCCGCCTTCCGGCAGCAGCGCGTAGCCGGGGATGACGCCCACGCTCTGCCAGCCCGCGCGGCGGTAGAGACGCTCGGCCGCCGCGCTCGCCGTGTCGAGGACGAGCAGCGTCCGGCCGAGCTCGCGCGCCACGGCCTCGGCGGCCCGCAGCAGCGCGGCGCCGATCCCGAGACGGCGCGCGCGGCGATGCACCAGCATCTTCGTCAGGTCTGCGCGGTGCGGCTGGTTCTCCGGCTGGGCGAGGACGACCTGCACGGTGCCGCACGTGCCGTGCGCGTCCTCCGCGACGAGCAGCACGCGATCGCCGGCGCCGACCCCGCGCGCGACCAGGCGCCAGAAGTCGGCCGCCCGCTCGCGCGTCAGCGGGTGCATGAAGCCGACCGACGCGCCGCCGCCCACGCAGTCGACCAGGACCTCCGCGAGGCCCTCGATGCTCGCCTCGTCGACGACGTGCAGGCGGCGCACCGACCAGGCGCTTCTCATCGTCGCGCCGGCGGCTCCGACGCGAGGACCACCGCATAGCGCGTCGGCTTCCGCGTCGGGTTGTGGAACATGGTCGGGCGGTCGAGGCGCATCGCGAGGCAGTCCCCCGCGCGCAGGCGGTGGCGCTCCGTGCCGACGGTGACGTCGATCGCACCGTCGAGCACCCACACCTGCTGCTGGACGTGCACGTCGCGACCGGCGTTGTCGAACGCCACCCGGCCGCCGGGCGGGAAATGCACCTCGACGATCTGCATGGGCTGCGCGACGCCCGGCGGAGAGACGTTGCGCCGCACGTAGCCCGAGGCCGGATCGCGCCACTGCGGCTGCTCCTCGCGGCGCGCGACCGGACCGCTCGCCGCGCCGGCGCCGGGCGCCGGGTCGAACAGCGCGGCGAGCGTCACCCCGAGGCCGCCGGCGAGCTTCTCGAGCACCACCGCCGTGGGGCTCGTCTCGGCGCGCTCGACGAGCGAGATCATCGAGCGGCTGACGCCGCACCTGCCCGCCAGCGCCTCGAGCGACAGGCCGCGGGCCGCGCGCAGCTCGCGCACGCGCTCGGCGATGCGCCCGTTGAGGCCGGATTCCGCGCCATCCACGATACTGGACGATCTATCCAGTGAACTGGAAGGCGTGTCAAGGCCGACGATCGCGGCCGCACGGCGCCCTACTCCTCCGGCGCGTCCCCGGGCTCGGCGGCCGCGCGCCGGCGCAGCGCCGAGCGGATGTGCTCCGCGTCCTCGGGGGCGAGCCGCGCGAGCGCGGTGCGGGCGCGCCGGTCGTTCGGCCGGACCAGCAGCACCTGCTGCAGGTACTCGCGCGCCGCCAGGCGGCGGTCCTCGTGCAGCGCGATCTCGGCGAGCAGCCGCAGCACCTCGATGTCGGCCGGCGCGACCTCGCGCGCGCGCGTCAGGTAGCGGCGCGCCATCTCGCGGTCGCGGTGGCGGTAGTAGAGGCGCCCGAGCGACTTCAGCGCCTCGGCGCCGAGCGGCGCCAGGCGCAGAGCCTCCTCGAGCTGTCCGATCGCCGAGCGGACGCGACCGGCTCGGATCAGGTCGCGCGCCATCGTGACCAGGTTGCGGCTCTCGTCGGCGAACTCGCGGACGTCGACCTCGACCCGCAGCACGGCGTCGTCGAGCTCGACGTGCCTGAGCGTCGCCTGCGGCCCCAGGTAGGAGCGCAGCAGCGCCAGCGTCTCGTCGCGGTCGGCGGCGCCCAGGAACACGCGCCCGAGCGCGTCGGTCTTGTGGTCCTCGCGGTGGATCTCGAGGGCGACCCGGCGCTTCATACCTTCTCGAGCGGATCGAACAGCTTCTTGTACTCGTCGAGCGCGAAGCGGTCGGTCATGCCGGCGATGTAGTCGGCGATGACGCGCGCGCGGTCCTCGCCGCGCTCGATCAGCGCGAAGACGTGCGGCGGCATCTGGCGGGGCTCGTCGAGGTACGTGTTGAACAGGCCGGTGATCACCGTTTTTGCCTTGACGCCCATCCGCGTGACGCGCACGTGCGTGTAGAGGTGCGCCATCAGGAAGTCCTTGAGCTGGCGGATCCGGGGCGCCATGTCGGCGCTGTACTCGACGAGCCGCGGCCGCACCGCGCGCACGTCCTCGATCGAGGCGGTGCCGCGGCGCGCGAGCTCGCGCTCGACGTTCGCCACCAGGTCCGACACCATCGCGTCGAGGATGCGGCGCACGGTCTGGTAGCGCAGCAGCGAGAACGGCGCGTCCGGCCAGCGCTCGCGCGCGGCCGCGAAGTGCTCGCGCCACAGCGAGACCTCGTCCATCCGCTCGGGCTGCAGCATGCCGGACTGCAGGCCGTCGTCGATGTCGTGGCAGTTGTAGGCGATCTCGTCGGCGAAGTCCGCGATCTGCGCCTCGAGGCACGGCGCCACGTCCGGATCGAAGCGCTGCACCAGCGGCCGGTCGTACTCCGACGAGTGCTTGACGATGCCCTCGCGCACCTCCCAGGTGAGGTTCAGACCGGGGAAGTCCGGGTAGCGCTCCTCGAGCCGCTCGACGATGCGCAGGCTCTGCGCGTTGTGCTCGAAGCCGCCGTACGGCGCCATCAAGCCGTCGAGCACGCGCTCGCCCGCGTGGCCGAAGGGCGTGTGGCCGAGGTCGTGGGCGAGGACGACCGCCTCCGCGAGGTCCTCGTTCAGGCGCAGCGCGCGCGCCATCGTCCGCGTGATCTGCGCGCCCTCCATCGTGTGCGTGAGCCGCGTCCGGTAGTAGTCGCCCTCGTGGTTGACGAAGACCTGCGTCTTGTACTCGAGGCGGCGGAACGCGGTGGAGTGGACGATGCGGTCGCGGTCGCGCTGGAACGCGGTGCGCAGCGGGTGCTCGGCCTCGGGGAACTCGCGACCGCGCGACTGCGAGCTGCGCATCGCCCAGGGCGCGAGCAGCTCGTTCTCGCGGACCTCGTACTCTTCGCGCTTCACCGTCCTCGAACGTCCCACGCGCCGCGCGGCGCGCACCGCGCCGCAGCTATATCGGCAGGCGTCCGGGGCGGCAAGGTGTTTGACGCGGCGTCCGCCGCGCGTCAGGCGAGACGCGCCATCGGCACCGGCGGGCGGCTCGCGCCGACGATCGTCGCCCAGCACGGGTGCCCGTGAAGCGCGCGCTCGACGTCCTCGACCGAGGGCTCGAGCAGCGACACGTCGAGCGGCCCGCGCGGCGGGAAGAAGGTCGAGCCGCGGCTCGAGAGCACCGCGACGCAAGGCACGCCGAGAGCCGCCGCGAGGTGCATGGGTCCGGAGTCCGGCGTCACGGCGATGGCCGGCGTCGCGAGCAGCGCCGCGAAGTGGCGCAGCGGCTGCGGCTCCAGCACGTGCGCGACCCCAGCGAGGCGGGCGCGCAGGCGCGCGACGGCGGCGGCCTCGTCCGGCCCGGTGAAGAGCACCACGCGCGCGCCCTCGCCCGCCAGCCGCTGCGCGAGCTCGACCCAGCTCTCCTCGGGCCACCGCTTCTTGCCGTGTCCGCCGACGAACAGCGCGACGAAGGGATCGACGACGTCGCCGTCGGCGAGGTCGAGCGACGCGAGCGTCGCCAGCGCCGCTCGCTCCTCGTCACCGGTGAGCACGTAGACGGGCTGCGGCGTGCACGACACGCCGAGGCGCTCGGCGAACGCGACCGGCCCGTCGTACGCGTGCGTCACCGGCACGGGGGGCAGACGGACGTTCAGGAAGCGGTCGCTGCGCCCCGCGACGCCGACGCGGAAGCGCGCGCCGCTCAGGTAGGCGTAGAGGCCGCCCGAGAACGAGCCCATCGCGGCCTCGATCGCGACGTCGTAGGCGCGCCGGCGCAGGCGGAGGAAGAGCGCGACGAAGCGCCACGGCCGCAGCACGAAGCCGCGCGACATCACGATGCGCTCGTCCACGGGCAGGTTCTCGAGCAGCGCGAGCGTCCCCTCCCCGCCCAGGTAGTCGATGCGCGCGCCGGGAAAGCGGTCGCGCAGCGCGGCGACGAGCGGGCTCGTGATGAGCGCGTTGCCGAGACGAAAGTTCGGACGCACGAGCAGCACGCGGCGCACGCCGGCCACCTCGTCGACGCGGACGTTCGCCTCGACGGGCAGGCCGAGGTCGAGAAGCCGGCCGAGGAGCCGCTGCCCGATGCCCTCGATGCGGCCGCCGACCGCCGATGCGATGCGCCGCAGCGTCCGCGGCCGGACGCGCCTCTCGTCGGACGCCAACAAGCCCTCCTCTCGCTCCCGGCGGCGCGACCGGCGCCGGCTCTGGCTTCGTAGCGAACGCCAAGGCGCGAGGAAAGCGCGGCGCGAGCGCATTGTCTTGACGGGCGCACGGGCCCGGGGGCTCCGGTCGCGGGTGGCCCTCGCCGAGGGGCAGCGCGCGGCGTCGCGCGGCGCGTCTCCGCCAGGCGAATCCAGCAGATGGACGCACCGTGCCGATGTAGTACTCCCTACGGGGATGAAGGCGGACGACGCAGAGCTGCGCGCGCAGTACGCCCGCGAGAACCGACAGCTCTGCGTGCGCGGCGCGCGGACCGTCGCGCTGATCTGCCTGCTGCTCTTTCCGATCTTCTGGTGGCTCGACGCCTCGCGCTTCCCCGGCAGCGGGACCCTGGTGACGCTGCGGCTGATCTTCGGGATCGCCCCGCTCGGGGTGCTCGGGCTGCTCCTGACCAGCACGGGGCAGCGCCATCCCATCGCCGTCACGATCGGCTCGTCGATGCTCGGCGCGGCGGTGACGACGGCGCTGATGGATTTCACGGGCGGGCACGCGAGCCCGTACTTCGGCGGGATCGGCCTCGCGATGCTGCTGGCCGCGCTTGTCATGCCGTGGCGACCGGTGTGGACGTGGCTCTGCTGCGTCCTGCTGATCGCCACGTACCTGCTCTGCAGCGAGCTGCTCGACCTCCAGGGCGGCGCCGAGGCGCTGCGCAGCAACCTCGTGTCGTACGCGGCGACCATGGTCGTCGCCGGCCTGGCGACGGTCAGCCGCGAGCGTCTGCGCTGGCGCGAGTTCGTCGCCCGTCGCGCGCTCGAGCGCAGCCAGGCGCAGCTCAACGCCGAGGTCGACGTGCTGCGCGCGCTCGCCCGGGCCGGCCGCGAGATGCTGCGCGTGTCCGATGCGCCGCGTATTCTCGAGCGGCTGTGCCGGCTCACCACGGAGGTCCTCGACTGCGACGTGAGCCACACCATCGTGTGCGACGACGAGCGCCGCGTCTGGCGCGCCATCGCACAGCACGGCAACGCGCCGGCACACTGGGAGGCGATCCGGCACGTCGAGGTGCCGTTCAGCCGCACGGTGCAGATCGCCGACCGCCTGCGGGAGCACGGGATCGTGCAGCTCGCCGCGGCCGAGATCGACGTCCCCGGCGGGCCGCTGCACGTCGCGGCCAGGACGGGCATCACCCGATCGATGTTCGTGCCGCTGTACTCGGGCGTCGACCTGGTCGGCATCCAGACTGCGGGCTACCGGGGCCGGCGTGAGCCCTTCACGGCGACCCAGGAGCGGGTGGCGATGGGAATGGCCCAGCTCGCGTCGCTCGCGCTCGCAAACGCGAAGCTGCACGGCGAGCTCGTGCGGCAGACCGAAGCGGAGCGCGCCGCGCGCGGCACGGCCGAGCTCGCCAACCGCGCGAAGGACGACTTCCTCGCCACCCTGTCGCACGAGCTGCGGACGCCGCTCAATTTGATCCTCGGCTACCTCGAGATGCTCGGCGACGACGGCGTCGCCGCCCCCGAGCGGAAGCTGATCCTCGAGCGGGCCACGCTGGCGAGCCGTCAGCTGTTCTTCATGATCACCGACACGCTGGAGATCAGCCGCCTGCACGCGGGTCAGCTCGGGGCGCAGCTCGCCGGCGTGTCGCTGCGCGAGCTCTGGGCCGAGCTGCGCGCGGAGTGCGAGAAGCTGCCGCGACGCACGACGACGGCGCTCGTCTGGGACGACGAGGTCGATGACCTCGAGATCCGCAGCGACCGCCGCATGCTGCTCGTCATCGTGCGCAACCTGGTCGGCAATGCGCTGAAGTTCACTCCGGCCGGCAGCGTGCGCGTCTCCGCGAGCCTCGGCGACGGCGCCCTGACGGTACGCGTCGCCGACACCGGCATCGGCATCCCCGAGGAGGCGCGCGCGAAGATCTTCGAGATGTTCCAGCAGGTCGACGGCAC
>JBFMAS010000230.1:0-5774 GCA_040755575.1 Thermodesulfobacteriota bacterium | reverse complement strand
CGCCGCCGGTCGAGATGTGCTTGATCCGGTCGGCGACGCCCGCCTGGTGCACCGCGGCCACGGAGTCGCCGCCGCCGACGACCGTGAAGGCTTGCTGCGCGTCGGCGACCGCGCGCGCGACGGCGACCGTGCCGGCGGCGAACGGCTCGATCTCGAAGATGCCCATCGGTCCGTTCCACAAGACGGTCCTGGCCTGCGCGATCTCGGCGGCGTAGCGCTCGCGCGTCCTGGGCCCGATGTCGACGCCGAGCCAGCCGTCCTCGATCCCGGCGCCCGGCGTCACCTTCGACTCGGCGCTCGCCTCGGGCTTGCGCGCGACGACGTGGTCCTCGGGCAAAAGCAGCCGGACGCCGCGCTGCTCGGCCTGCTCGAGCGTCTGCTTCGCCTCGGCGACCTTGTCCTCCTCGACGCGCGAGCCGCCGACGGCGACGCCGCGCGCGCGCAGGAGCGTGTACGCCATCGCGCCGCCGACGAGCAACGTGTCGATGCGCGGCAGCAGGTTGTCGATGACGGAGATCTTGTCCGACACCTTGGCGCCGCCGAGGATCGCGACGAACGGCTTCGCCGGGCTCTCGAGCAGCGCACCGAGGTGCTCGATCTCGTCGCGCAGCAGGAAGCCGGCCGCGCGCACGGGGACGAGGCTCGCCATCCCGGCGGTCGACGCGTGCGCGCGGTGCGCGGCGCCGAAGGCGTCGTTGACGTAGACGTCGGCGAGAGCCGCGAGCTGCTGCGCGAAGGCGGGGTCGTTCTTCTCCTCGCCAGCGTGGAAGCGCAGGTTCTCGAGCAGCAGCACCTCGCCCCTGCCGAGCCTCGCGACCGCCTGCTCCGCCGCGGGACCGACGCAGTCCGCCGCGAGCGGGACGTCCTTGCCGAGCAGCTCCGCGAGGCGGCGCGCAACCGGGGCGAGGCTGTCGCGCGGGTCGCGCTTGCCCTTCGGCCGGCCGAGGTGCGAGGCGAGGATGGTGCGCGCGCCGTGCTCGATCGCGTGACGGATCGTCGGCAGCGCGGCCCGGATCCGGGAATCGTCGGTGATCGTCCGCACGTCGCCGGGGCCTTCCAGCGGCACGTTGAAGTCGACGCGGATGAACGTCCGTCGTCCGCCGAGCTCGACCTGATCGATGGTCTTCATGGCGACCTTCTTCTCCCTGTCACGAGTCAAGGACCCGATTTGCCCGCCGCGTGTGCGTTGACGTCCGCGGATCGCGGAGCTTTACTAGGACGGCCTGTGGGGCTGGAGGGTTTGCTGGCGGGATGATCGAGCACCTCTTCTCGGGGACCGGTCCGGTCGTCCTGGCCGTACTATGGCTGCTCATCGCGCTGTCCGCTGCCGCGTGGGGCATCACCTTCTACAAGCTCGGCCAGATCCGCCGCGCCCGCAAGCAGTCCGAGCGCTTCGTCGAGGTCTTCTGGGACTCGAACAGCCTGAGCCACATCCACACGGCGAGCCTCGAGTTCAAGCAGAGCCCGGTCGCGCAGGTGTTCCGCGCCGGCTACCAGGAGCTGGTCCGCTTGACCCGCGGCAAGCGCGGCGATCGCGGCGATCGCGACGACGAGTCGGAGACGGAGCTCGGCGGCTCGGCGAACGTCGAGCGCGCCATGCGGCGCGCGACCAACCAGGAGGTCACGAAGCTCGAGCGCGCGCTGACCTTCCTCGCGACGATCGCCTCGACGGCCCCGTTCATCGGGCTGTTCGGCACGGTGTGGGGCATCATGAACGCGTTCCGCGGGCTGTCGACGGCGCAGACCTCGAGCATCCAGGCGGTGGCTCCCGGCATCTCGGAGGCGCTGATCGCCACCGCCGTGGGCCTTGCGGCGGCGATCCCGGCCGTCGTCGCCTACAATCACTTCAATCGCGAGGTCCGCGTGCTGCACGCCGACATGGAGAACTTCTCGGCCGAGTTCCTCAACATCGCCGAGCGCCACTTCTTGAAATGACCGGGGTTTGCGCGGGGAGGGGAGAGGGCAAGGATGGCCTTTGACGGACAGAGCTCAGCGAACGGCTCGATGTCGCAGATCAACGTCACGCCGCTCGTCGACGTGATGCTGGTCTTGCTGGTGATCTTCATGGTGACCGCGCCGATCCTGCAGCAGGGCGTCGCGGTCGACCTGCCCGAGGCGCGGGCCGGTGCGCTCACCGGCAAGGACGAGCAGCTCGTCGTGTCGCTCGCGAAGGGCGGGGCGCTCTACCTGAACGACGCCAAGATGTCGTCGGCCGACCTCGAGACGAAGCTGCGGGCGATCGCCGCGCAGCGTCCCGACGGCCAGGTTTTCGTCCGCGCCGACAAGAGCGTACCGTACGGCGAGGTCGTCGGCGTGATGGCGGCCATCAGGCAGGCGGGCATCCGCCGCGTCGGCATGGTCACGCAGCTCCCCCCCGGCGAGGAGTGAGGGCTGTGCCCGAGCGACGAGGCCCATCGGAGGAGCGGAGACCGGCGGCGAAGCTGCCGGGCGAGCACCGCACGGGGGCTAAGTAAATTGGAGGTTGGCTGATGATCGAGCTGACGGGTGGGGAGCAGGCGGGCGCGCGGATCAAGGTCGTCGGGGTCGGAGGCGGCGGCGGCAATGCCGTCAATACGATGATCCAGGCGGGCATGCCGGGGGTCGACTTCATCGCCGCCAACACCGACGCCCAGGCGCTGTCCGCGAATCTCGCGACGGTGAAGGTGCAGCTCGGCACGGGCCTGACCAAGGGGCTCGGGGCGGGCGCAAACCCGGCGGTCGGACGCGAGGCCGCGTGCCAGGACGTCGAGTACCTGCGTGACCTGCTGGCCGGCGCCGACATGGTGTTCGTCACCGCCGGCATGGGCGGCGGCACGGGCACGGGAGGCGCGCCGGTGATCGCGCAGATCGCGAAGGAGCTCGGCGCGCTTACCGTCGGCGTGGTGACCAAGCCGTTCCTGTTCGAGGGCAAGCGCCGGATGCGCCAGGCCGACGACGGCATCAAGGAGCTCAAGAAGAGCGTCGACACGCTGATCACGATCCCGAACCAGCGCCTGCTGTCGGTCTCCGGGCGGAACATGCCGATCATGGAGACCTTCAAGAAGGCGGACGACGTGCTGCTGCAGGCGGTGCGCGGCATCTCCGACCTGATCACGGTGCACGGGCTGATCAACCTCGACTTCGCCGACGTCCGGACCATCATGAGCGAGATGGGCATGGCGATGATGGGCGCGGCGCTCGCCGAGGGCGAGAACCGTGCGGTCGAGGCGGCGCAGCGTGCGATCTCGTCGCCGCTGCTCGACGACCTCTCGATCCAGGGCGCGCGCGGCGTGCTGATCAACATCACGGGCGGCGCCGATCTGACGCTGCACGAGGTCAACGAGGCCGCGACGCTGATCCAGGAGGAGGCGGACGACGACGCCAACATCATCTTCGGCGCCGTGATCGACGAGTCGATGGGCGACAAGCTGCGGATCACGGTGATCGCGACCGGCTTCGGCGAGCCCGAGCGTGTCACGCAGCCCGCGGCCGATCCGTTCGTGACGCACCATCAGGCGCCGCCGCAGCCCGAGATGCGGCGCACGATCCCGCCGACGCCGATCGCGTCGGTGTCGCCGCCGCGCTCGATCGGTCGCGAGCCGCTGCCGCGCGAGAGCGCGCCGCGCGAGTCGGGGCCGCGGCGCGTGGTGAAGATGGGCCTGATCGTCGACGACGGCGAGAACCCGGTCTGGCACCGGCGCCGCGGCGAGGAGCAGCAGGAGGACCCGACCGCGCGCGGCGGCAGCATCGTCGAGGACGAGTCGGAGTACGACGTCCCGACGTTCCTCCGCAAGCAAGCGGATTGAGGCGAGGCGGGGGAACCGCCGGGTTCCCCCGCCTCGTTGCTTGTCGCCACGACGGGCGCTGGCTACCCTTCGTCGGATGCTGCGCGCCCAGGAGGCCCGGGACCGCGAGCGCCTCGCGAGCGAGGTGCACGTCGGCGCACGTCCCGTGCGGTCCTCGGACCTGTCGGTCTGCCTCGCCTATGCCAACACCTACCCGGTCGGCATGGCGAACCTCGGCTTCCAGGCGATCTACGGCATCCTCGCCCGTGCCGGGGTCGCGGTGGAGCGCGCCTTCCTGCCCGACGCGCCGCCGTACGACCGCGTGCGCGCGCTCGAGAGCGGACGCCCGCTGTCGTCCTTCGACGTGCTCGCGTTCTCGATCTCCTTCGAGACCGACTACGTCCACCTGCTCGACGTGCTGGCCGGTGCGGGGCTGCCGCTCCATCGCGGGCAGCGCTCCGCCCGTGACCCGCTGGTGGTCGTCGGCGGGCCGGCGACGTTCCTCAACCCGGAGCCGATCGCCGAGTTCGTCGACCTGTTCCTGATCGGCGAGGGCGAGGAGATGGTGCCCGAGTGGCTCGCGGCGCTGCGCGCCGCGGGCCGCAGCGCCGGCCGCGACGCGCTGCTCGCCGCCTCGGCCGAGGTCGAGGGCGCCTACCTGCCGGGCTCGTGGGGCGGCTTCGCGAGCGACGACCCGCGGCCCGCGCCGCGCGTGCGGCGCCGCTACGTGGCGCGGCTCGACGACGCGCCGACGCGCTCGCAGATCCTCTCGCCCGAGGCCGTGTTCGGCGACATGTTCCTGGTCGAGGCGAGCCGCGGCTGCGAGTGGGGCTGCCGCTTCTGCGCCGCGGGCTTCATGTACCGGCCCGTCCGCCACCGCAGCGTCCGCGCCCTGCGCGACGACGTGCTCGCGGACGCGCTCGAGCACCGCAAGACGATCGGCCTGGTCGGCGCCGAGATGGCGAGCCACCCGGGCATCGCGACGCTGTGCCGCGAGATCGCCGAGCGCGGCGGCCGCGCCTCGCCGTCGTCGCTCAAGGCGGACATGATCGGCCCCGAGCTCGCCGCGGCGCTCGGCGGCGGCGCCACGCGCTCGGTGACGATCGCTCCCGAGGCGGGCTCGGAGCGCCTGCGGCGCGTGATCAACAAGAACCTGACCGAGGGCGAGATCCTGCGCGCGGCGGAGCTGCTCGCGGGCGGCGGCGTCGCGGCGCTCAAGCTGTACGCGATGATCGGCCTGCCCACCGAGACCGACGACGACGTGCTCGCGATCGCCGAGCTCGCGACCAAGATCCGCTCGCGGCTGTCGCGCGGCATCGGACGCATCACGCTGTCGATCAACCCCTTCGTGCCGAAGCCGTGGACGCCGCTGCAGTGGGAGCCGATGGCCGACCGGCGGACGCTGAAGGAGCGCGCGCGGCTCGTGCGGCGCGCGGCCGAGCGCATCCCGGGTGCGACGGTCGACGTCGAGTCCTCGCGCGACGCGTACTGGCAGACGCTGCTGTCGCGCGGCGACCGGCGCGTGGCACCGCTGCTCGTCGCCGTCCACGAGGGCGGCGGCGCCTTCTGGCCGGTCGTTCAGCGCGCGGTGCGCGAGGGCGGCTTCGCCGGCTGCCCGTCGCCGGACCTCTTCGTCCACCGCCGCTACCAGCCCGACGAGCCGCTGCCGTGGGACTTCATCGACCACGAGGTCGACAAGCGCTACCTGCTCGCCGAGTGGCGCAAGGCGCTCCTCGAGCGGCAGACGCCGCCGTGCGACGTCGCGACCTGCCACAGCTGCGGCGCGTGCTGACCGGGCCGCCTGGAATGGTGATCGCGACCGGAGTCGATCTCGCGGAGATCGACCGCATCGAGCGGGCGCTGGCTGCGCGTCACGGCGCGCGTCTGCGCGACCGCGTGTTCACGGCCGGCGAGCAGCGGTACTGCGAGTCGCGCGGCCGTGGCCGCGCGCAGAGCTACGCCGCGCGCTTCGCCGCCAAGGAAGCCGTGATGAAGGCGCTCGGCGTCGGC
>JBFMAS010000229.1:0-8113 GCA_040755575.1 Thermodesulfobacteriota bacterium | reverse complement strand
GACACCATGCCCGAGGCGCGCGACAAGCTGCCCGGCCTCAGGGAGCTGTTCGCGCCGCCGAGCGAGGTGCTGGCCAAGGCGGAGACCGAGCGCCAGCGCGCCGAGGGGGGCGCGCCGCCCAGGCCCGGCGGCGTCGACGACCCGCGCAAGGACCTGGTCAGCGCGCCGCCGCCGGCGCCCGGTCTGTTCGGCGGCATGCGCGGCACGTTCGACGCCCTGCCCGACGTCGCGCAGGGCAACCTGACCATGCTCAACACCAAGGCGGACCGCTTCGCGCCCTTCGTGCGCCGCGTCGGCACCCGCGTCTTCCAGAACCTGCTGATCTACCAGCGCCAGAATCTCGAGGCCTCGGACATCCTGGCGGCCGACGACATCGTCACGGCCCGCGTCACGCTCGACCGCAGCGGCAAGCTCAAGACGCTCGAGGTCGAGGACCACTCCGGCAGCATGGCGGTCGACCAGACGCTGATCGACGCGCTCCGCCAGGCGGCGTTCGACGACAACCCGCCGCCGTCGGCGGCGAACGTCAACGGCGAGTACGAGTTCGTCTTCCAGGCGCAGCTGATCGCGGGCGTCGGGCCGGGCCCGCGCGGTCCGGAGCTGCGCACGGTCGAGAGCCGGCTGCGGATCGGGCTGCTTTAGCGTCGCCCTCCGGCGCTGCTCGCCCCCCGCCGCGGGAGCTCAGGTCTCCGCCGACGACGTCGACGTCTCGGCGCCGGAGGCCGCGGCTTCGGCGGGCGCGGCCGCGGGGCGCCAGCGCAGCACGGGGCGGCGCGCGGCGCGGGTCTCGTCGAGACGCCGCACCCGCGTCGTGTGCGGCGCGGTCTTGAGCAGCTCCGGGTCCTTGCGCGCCTCGGCGACGATGCGCTCGATCGCGGCCACGAAGGCGTCAAGGGTCTCGCGGCTCTCGGTCTCGGTCGGCTCGATCATCATCGCGCCGCTCACCACCAGCGGGAAGTAGATGGTCGGCGCGTGGAAGCCGAAGTCGAGCAGCCGCTTGGCGACGTCCATCGTCTTGACGCCCGTGTCCGCGAGGCCCTGGTCGGTGAAGACGCACTCGTGCAGGCAGGGCTCGCGCTGCGCGATGGTGAGCAGCGGCTCGAGCTTCTTGCGCAGGTAGTTCGCGTTCAGGACCGCCCGCTCCGTCATGCGAGCGATGCCATCGCCGCCGAGGCCGAGCATGTAGGTGTAGGCCCGGACCAGCATGCCGAAGTTGCCGTGGAACGTGCGGACGCGGCCGATCGAGAGCGGCGCGTCCTCGGAGAGCTGGAAGCCGTTCGACGTCCGCACGACCCGCGGCACGGGCAGGAAGGGCGCGAGGGTCTTCTTGACGCACACCGGGCCGGCGCCCGGTCCGCCGCCGCCGTGCGGCGTCGAGAAGGTCTTGTGCAGGTTGATGTGCAGGACGTCGGCACCGACGTCGCCGGGCCGCGTGACCCCGCAGAGCGCGTTCATGTTGGCGCCGTCGATGTAGACCAGCGCGCCGCGCGCGTGCACCGCGTCGGCGATGCGGCGGATGTCGCGCTCGAAGAGGCCGAGCGTGTTGGGGTTCGTCACCATCACGGCGGCGACGTCGCCGTCGAGCCGCGCCTCGACGTCCGCGACGTGCATCAGGCCGTCGCGCCCGACCGGCACCTCGACGCAGCGGTAGCCGCACAGCACCGAGCTCGCCGGGTTCGTGCCGTGCGCGCTCGCCGGGATCAGCACCGTCTTGCGCGGGTTGCCGCCGTGCTCGTGGTACGCGCGCACCATCTTGATGCCGACGAACTCGCCCTGCGCGCCGGCGGCGGGCGTCAGCGTGACGGCATCCATGCCGCTGACCTCGGCGAGCATCTGCTCGAGCTCGAACATGAGCGCGAGCGCGCCCTGGGCGAGCTGGTCGGGCCACATGGGGTGCACGCTCTGATGCCCGGCGAGGCGCGCCGCCCACTCGTTCACGATCGGGTTGTACTTCATCGTGCACGAGCCGAGCGGATAGAAGTTCGACGCGATCGAAAAGTTCCACTGCGAGAGCCGCGTGAAGTGGCGCACCACCTCGAGCTCGCTCAGCTCGGGCAGGCCCTCGAGCGCAGGCTGCGCGAGCTCCGGCTCGATCGCCGGCAGCGCGACGTCGGGCGGCAGGTCGTCGCCCGGCAGCGACACCGCACGCCGCCCCGGCGACCCGGACTCGAACAGCAGCGGCTCGTCGTACATCAGGCTGTCCCCGCGGACCGCCACTCGGTGGCGAGCCGGTCGATGTCGGCCCGCCGGTGCTGGTCCGTCACGCACACGAGCACGGCGTCCTCGAGCTCGGGATACCAGCGGCCGAGCGGCAGCCCGGCGACGATGCCCCGTCGTACGAGCCGCTCCCAGCGGGCCGGCACGTCCGCGCCGCGCAGCACGCACTCGTTGAAGGTCGGACCGGAGAAGCGCTCGCCGAGGCCCGCGCCGGCGAGCTGCGCCGCCGCGTAGCGCAGCTTGCGCACGTTGAGGCGCGCCAGATCGCGCAGCCCGTTCGGGCCGAGCAGCGAGACGCACACCGTGAAGGCGAGCGCGCACAGGCTGTGGTTCGTGCAGATGTTCGACGTCGCCTTCTCGCGGCGGATGTGCTGCTCGCGCGTCGACAGCGTCAAGCAGAAACCGCGCTTGCCGTCCGCGTCGACGGTCTCGCCGACGACGCGCCCCGGCATCGCGCGAAGGAAGCTCTCGCGCGTGCCGAACAGCCCGACGCCCGGCCCGCCGAAGCTCGGTGCCAGACCGAGCCCCTGCCCTTCGCCGACGGCGATGTCGGCACCGAGCGCGCCGGGCGGCGTCAGCCAGCCGAGCGCGAGCGGCTCGAGCGTGACCGTCACGAGCAACGCGCCATGCGCCTGCGCCCAGGCCGACACGGCTCGGAGGTCCTCGACCACGCCGAAGAAGTTCGGGTAGCCGACGACGACGCAGGCGACCTCGCCGGCGGAATCCCCGTTGCCGGCCGCGGCGTCGTCGAGCTGGACGCGCCCGCCCGGGTCGTAGCCGGCCTCGACGAGCCGCACGCCGTCCATCGACGACAGGTAGGTGGCGATGGTCTGGCGCACGTTGGGGTGCAACGAGCGAGCGACCACCACCTTGCCGCCGCGGTCGTCGCGACCGCGTGCGGCCTTGAGGCGCAGCGCCATCAGCACCGCCTCGGCGGCGGCGGAGGCGCCGTCGTACATGCTCGCGTTCGCGAGCTCCGTGCCGAGCAAGATCGAGGTGATCGTCTGGAACTCGAAGATCGCCTGCAGGGTCCCCTGGCTCACCTCGGGCTGATACGGCGTGTACGCGGTCGCGAATTCCGAGCGCGACGCCAGCGCGTCGACCGCGCTCGGCACGAAGTGCGCGTACGCGCCGGCGCCGACGAACGAGAGCAGCTCGGCGCGGTTGCGGCTCGCGAGCGCCGCGAGGCGCGCGCGCAGGTCGGGCTCGGAGAGCCCAGGCGCGATGTCGAGCCCGCGGCCGAGCCGCACGTCCTCGGGCAGGTGCGCGAACAGGTCGGCGACGCGCGCGACGCCGATCTCGGCGAGCATCGCCTGGATGTCCGCCTCGGTGTGGGGAGTGTAGTCCATGTCCTGTGCCGCCCGACGACGGCGATCGGCGGCGGGGAGCTACTCGGCCGCGCTCTCCTCGATGTACTTGCGGTACTCGTCGGCCGTCATCAGGTCGTCCAGGTCCGCCTTGTCGCCGATCGCCAGCTTGATCATCCACCCGTCGCCGTACGGATCCTCGTTGATCAGCTCGGGGTTGTCGGGCAGGTCGTCGTTGACCTCCGTCACCTCGCCGGACAGCGGCGCGTAGACGTCCGACACGGCCTTGGTCGACTCCACCACGCCGAACGCGTCGGACTTCTCGACGCGATCGCCGACCGCCGGCAGCTCGACGAAGACGACGTCGCCGAGCTGCTGCTGTGCGTGGTCGGTGATGCCGACGGTCGCGATCGTGCCCTCGATCGAGACCCACTCGTGCTCGCGGGTGTACTTGAGCTCCTCGGGAAACTCCATCGCGTCGTTCCTGTCCTCGTCTTTCAGTTCGCCGGCGTCGCCGGCCGGCGATAGAACGGCAGCCGCACGCGCTCCGCCGCGACCGCTCGCCCGCGGATCTCGACGGACAATGCTGCGTCTAGCGATTCCCTCGCGACGAACGCAAGCGCGATCGCCTTGCCGAGCGTGGGCGATTTCGTTCCGCTCGTGCAGCGGCCGACGTGCGTGCCGCTCGCGAGCACCGGGTAGTCGGCGCGCGCGATGCCCGCCCCGCGCAGCTCGAGGCCGACGAGCTGGCGTGCGACGCCGCGCCGCTTCTGCTCGACCAGCGCGTCGCGGCCGATGAACTGCGCCTTGTCGAGCTTGACGGCCCACCCGAGCCCCGCCTCGAGCGGCGAAACGTCCCGTGCGAGCTCGTGACCGTAGAGCGGCAGGGCCGCCTCGAGGCGCAGCGTGTCGCGCGCGCCGAGCCCGATCGGTCCGACGGGCAGATCGTCGCTCGCGACGCCGAGCAGCGCCTGCCAGAGGCTCACCGCGCTCGTCTGCGGCGTGAACAGCTCGAAGCCGTCCTCGCCGGTGTAGCCCGTGCGCGCGCCGAAGACGCGGACGCCGGCGACCGTCGCCTGCGTGCAGCCGAAGCGCGGCAGCGCGAGGAGCCCGGCGTCGGCACCGGCTCGCCGCAGGACCTCGCTCGCGCGCGGCCCCTGCAGCGCGAGCAGCGCGAGGTCGGCGCTCATGTCGACCACCAGGGCGCCCGGCACGTGCCGCTGCTGCTCGACCATCCAGTCGCGGCAGATCTCCGCGTTGCCGGCGTTGACGCAGAACATGAAGCGCTCGTCGCCCGTGCGGTAGAGGATCGTGTCGTCGATCGTGCCGCCGCTCTCGTCGCACCACAGCGTGTACTGCGCCTCGCCGACCGCGAGGCGCGACGCGTCGTTGGTGGCGACGCGCTGGCACAGGTCGAGCGCCTTCGGTCCGCGCACCTCGATCTCGCCCATGTGCGAGACGTCGAACAGCCCGGCGCTGCTGCGCACGAGCGCGTGCTCGGCGAGGATGCCCATATACTGCACCGGCATCTCCCAGCCGCCGAACTCGGTGAAGCGCGCGCCGGCGGCGCGGTGCTGCTCGTGGAGCGGGGTGCGGCGCATGACCACCTAGCGCACCGTCGCGGCCGCCGCCTGCGCGGTGTTCGACAGCAGCATGGCGATCGTCATCGGGCCGACGCCGCCGGGCACCGGCGTGATCGCACTCGCCCGCTCGCGCGCGACGGCGAACTCGACGTCGCCGACGAGGCCCTTGTCCGTGCGATTGGTGCCGACGTCGATCACCACCGCGCCCGGCTTGATCCAGGCACCTTTGATCGCCTGCGCCTTGCCGATCGCGGCGACGACGATGTCGGCCCGCCCGACCTCGCCCGCGAGGTCGGCGGTACGCGAGTGGCAGATCGTCACGGTCGCGTGCCGCTCGAGCAGCAGCAGCGCCGCGGGCTTGCCGACCAGCAGGCTGCGTCCGACGACGACCGCGTTCTTGCCCTTGGGGTCGCAGCCGGCCTCCTCGAGCAGCCGCATCACCCCGAGCGGGGTGCAGGGCCTGAGCCCCGGCGCGCCGGCGATGAGCCGGCCGCGGCTCACCGCGTGCAGCCCGTCGACGTCCTTGTCGGGCGCGATGCGGTCGATGATGCGCTCCGGCTCGATGTGCGACGGCAGCGGCAGCTGCACCAGGATGCCGTGCACGTCGGCGCGTGCATTGAGCTCGACGATCAGGTCGATCAGCTCGGCCTCGGTCGTGCTCGCCGGCAGCTCGTGGCCGAACGATGCCATGCCCGCCTCGACGCAGGCCTTCTTCTTGTTGCGCACGTAGATGGCGGACGCCGGGTCGTCGCCGACGAGCACCGTCGCGAGCCCCGGCTCGACGCCGCGCTGGCGCAGCCCCGCGACGCGCGCGCGCACCTCCTCGCGCACCCGCTGCGCGATGGCCTTGCCGTCGATGATGCGCGCTTCCCCTGCCGAGTCCGCCGCCATCCCGCGAGGTCTATAAGGGCCTCCCCCGTGCGTGTAAAGCGAGCTCACGCCGCGCGCTGCGCGCGTCGATCTGATAGGGAGGAGCGATGAACGTCGGCGTTCCGCGCGAGATCAAGCCCGAGGAGAACCGCGTCGCGCTGACGCCCGCCGGCTGCGCCGCGCTGCACGCGCACGGACACCGCGTGCTGGTCGAGCGCGGCGCGGGCGCGGGGTCGGGGCTGCCCGACGCGCGCTACCGCGACGCCGGCGCCGAGCTGCTCGACGACGTCGATCGCCTGTGGGCCGAGAGCGACCTCGTGCTCAAGGTCAAGGAGCCGGTCGACGACGAGGTCGCGCGCCTGCGTCCGGGGCTCGCGCTGTTCACCTACCTCCATCTCGCGGCGAACGAGGGCTTGACGCGCGCGCTGATCGAGAGCGGCACGACGGCGATCGCGTACGAGACGCTGCAGCTCGACGACGGCTCGCTCCCGCTCCTGACGCCCATGAGCGAGGTCGCGGGGCGGCTCGCGGTGCAGGTCGGCGCGTGGTGCCTGCAGCACCAGAACGGCGGCCGCGGCGTGCTGCTCTCGGGCGCCTCGGGCGTCCGGCCGGGAAAGATCGTCATCCTCGGCGCCGGCATCGCCGGGACCAACGCCTGCCAGGTCGCCGTCGGCATCGGCGCCGACGTCAGCATCCTCGACGTCAATCCCGCGCGCCTGCGCTACGTGCACGACATCCTCAGCGGCCACGTAACCACCGTGATGTCGAACCGGGCCAACGTCGAGGAGGAGGTGCTGACGGCCGACCTCGTCATCGGCACGGTGCTGATCCCGGGTGCGCTCGCGCCGAAGCTCGTGTCGCGTGCGACCGTGACGGCGATGCGCAGGGGCGCCGCCCTGGTCGACGTGTCGATCGACCAGGGCGGCACCGCAGACACCTCGCGCCCCACGACGCACGCCGACCCGATCTACGTCGAGTCGGGCGTCGTGCACTACTGCGTGACCAACATGCCCGGCATCGTGCCGCACACCTCGACGCACGCGCTGACCAACGCGACGCTGTCCTACGCGCTGCAGATCGCGGATGCGGGCGTCGAGCCCGCGCTGCGCGAGAGCGTGCCGCTGCAGCGGGCGCTGAACGTGTATCGGGGGAAGGTGGTGCACCGCGGGGTCGCGGAGGCGTTCGGGCTGAAGGTGACGCCGGTGCAAGAAGCGTTGACTTGACCACGCGCGGGCATGCGACGCGTGCTTCTGGGGCTCACAGGCCGGCCACCTTCTACAGGGGTATCCGTGCCACTTTACTTACCGGCAGCAACAGCACTGCCTCGTTGAACTGCCTGGCAAGCCAAAGATACTTGACCAGCGCTCCGGGTGAGCGCGATGCGTTACGCAGCTCGCGAATGATCAATCGCCGCACCCGGAGAAACGCAGATCGGTCAGGGTGGCGCGGCCACGACGACGGAACGAGGCTGGGCGTCGTCTGCCGCGGTACGATGCAGTCCTTCCCCGAGCACGATGCTCCCGCTGTGGAACGTTCTTCCCTATTGCCACTCCACCGCGGCAGAGGATGCCATCTCGCAGAAGCGCGGCAGCCAGAAAGGCTGCCTCGCTGAGAACGGTCAGGGCTCCGTGTCCATCCGGTCGGTCCGACAGAACGATCGAATCGGATAAGGCTGTGGCTTCGAACGTCGGCGCCGCCCGACGGATGCCGAAGGGGGCGCAGGAGGCGAGTTGCAGCGAGGCCTTCTCGAGCGCGTGCCGCACGGCGCTGTAGAGACTCACGTCGCGTTTCCCGAACATGCGCTCCACGAGCGCCCGCAATCCAAGGATGTCCAGGAAGGCGACCACGCGCTTCGCGGGCAGGCGCTCCGATCGGTCACGCGCCTTCCCGGATATGCGGCCGGGCGTATCGTCCGCGGGCCGTCCGGATGCAGAGCCTCGGGCGCGGGTCCGTTGGGATCGCCGGCGTGTTCTCGAAGGCTGGGGGTCCCTGCCCCCCTTCTCCATGCGCTCTACTCCCCCCGCACGAACCGGAGCCCCAGCTCCCTCATCTGCGCCGGCGTCGGCGGCGACGGCGCCTCGCTCATCGGGTCGGACGCCTTCTGCGTCTTCGGAAACGCGATCACGTCGCGGATCG